>PKSW01000092.1 GCA_002869465.1 Marinilabiliales bacterium | reverse complement strand
TAAATTTTCTGATGTGCTGATTGAAGCCAAACAAAAAGGACTGACCGAGCCTGATCCACGCGAAGACTTGTCAGGAAATGATGTGGCCAGAAAATTATTTATCCTGGCCCGTGAAATTGGAATGCCTTGCGAATTCGATGACGTGCAAATCCAGAACCTGATACCTGAAACTTTATTAGAAATTGAGGATTGGATTGAGTTTGAAAAGCATTTTGATAGACTTGATCAATTTTACAATGATTTACTTGAACAATTACCTGAAAATAAGGTTTTCAGATATGCAGGTGAACTGGAAAAAGGCGGGGAACTAAAGGTATCTCTTATCGAAACGGATAAAAATACATCGCTGGGAAGCATTAAAGGTTCTGATTCTATCTTTGAAATTTACACTGAAGCATACGGTGATCAGCCATTTATTATCCAGGGAGCAGGTGCAGGTGCAGAAGTCACAGCGCGTGGGGTTTATGCCGATTTGTTACGGATCGGGAGTAAGTTATGAGTTCTTTTAATAATCATTTATACTTTAAGAATCATTTCAAACTGTCCATCACCTGGATGCATATTGATACTACTAATAAATTGAGTTAATGCTTTATTTTGAACATCAATATTTATGATTCTTATTTTTTCACTTTCTGATTCATTAATCAGGCGTTCCATCAGGACAGAACATAGTTTTTTTCTTCTATGCTCACGCGAAATTGCGATTTGTGGTATATCGCCGGTTGTAGTTTCAACAATTCCATATCCAATGACGTCATTGTGATAATATATTCCTAAAATTTTGAAATGATCTCTTTTTCGATTCATCGAGTCTATTGAATTTTGCCACGAAGGTTCAGTATCCCAAAATGTTTTCAACAAAGCCCAATCAGGTTCGAATAATACATCAATTGAATATTCTTTGCTCAATCCTTCATGGTGAATTTTAATTTTATCTTTTGACTCAACATAAAAATCCAATTCGCGGACCACATCAAATCCTGCATTTTTATACAATCTAAATGCATGCGTATTGGTTTTTATCACTTCTAGTAAATATTGTTTGATAGAATGCGCTCTTAAAACAGGCAGTGATCTATCAAAAATTAGTGTCGCTATTCCTTTTTTTCTGAATGCTTGTACGACTCCGGTCCCCGTATCATAAGCTGTCAATGCACCTTTCCACTCTCCGATTCCATTTAATGTAAAACCAATGAGTTCATTTTTTTCAAAAGCCCCAAATGACAACGCTGCATTAAATCCTCGCCTTTCAATCATATATGCTAGTTGATTTTCCGTCAAATCAAACGGAACAGTATAGTCAGCAAATGCATTTTTAAAAGCTTTATGAATAGTATGTATTTGAACGTCTTTTAACTGCTTGATTTTCATATATTTATTATATCATTAAATTGAACTCATTGCCATAGCACACTTCACACCATCGGCAGCACTGGAAATAATACCTCCTGTATAACCGCTGCCTTCGCCAACAAAATAGAGATTATCAAATCCAAGGCATTTTCCATTTCTTTCACGTGCCACCTGTATGGGCGATGAAGTTTTACTTTCAAGCCCCATCAACATGCCTTGTTCAAAGCCTTTGATTCTCCTGCTGAAATCGGTGAGACCCTCAATAATCGCGTTTCTCACCTGTTCAGGGATCATATTGAACAAAGATGCTTGTTGCAATCCCAGTGCATAGCTTCCTTTTACTATTTCTTTTGTTTCCTTTTTTTTCATATAATCAGTCGCACGGTTGGCCGGAATGACGAAACTATTTGAAAACGTATAAAAGCTTTCTTCCAAAACATCCATCCAGTCGAGAATTTCCAAAGCTGTAGCCGCATGCCCTACCAGCATATCAGGATGCACCCCTGCCACACAGCCGGCATTTGAAAATTTACCATTGCGCATAAAATAACTCATGCCGTTAACAACGCTCTTTTGATCAAAGGCAGCTGCAGGAACCACATGACCTCCCGGACACATACAAAAAGTATAAACCGGCAACCCAGTTTTTGTTTTCGTTGACAGGCGGTATTCAGCAGCTTTTACACCGGGGAGGTATTCCTTACCCCATTGTGCTTTGTTGATGAGCTTTTGCGGATGTTCGATCCGGTGACCAATTGCAAAATTCTTCGTTCCAAACGGAACTCCCCTTTTAATCAACATCCGGTACGTATCGTAAGCTGAATGTCCAGTGGCAAAAATGATATGCTCCGCTTCCATCTCTCCTGTGTTGCATACGATCTTCTGAACTTTGTTTCTCTTCACTTCAATATCTTCCAGTTGGGTATCAAATAAAAAAACACCACCATTTTCCTGGAATTGCTTCCGAAGGTTCTCAACCACTACCTTCAGATTATCTGTACCTACATGCGGATGCGCCATATACAAAATTTCTTCCGGTGCACCTGCTTTTACGTATTCAGATAAAATAAAACGCCGTTCGGCAGAAATATGCTTTGAACGGGAAGTGAGTTTACCATCAGAAAAAGTGCCCGCGCCCCCTTCACCGAAAGCATAATTATTTTGTGCTGTAAACTCGCCTTTACTTTCCAGTTTCTGAATGGCTTCGGTGCGCTGAGTCACTTCGGAACCGCGCTCAATAATCGTCACCTGGTAACCGGCCATTTGCAATACATGGGCTGCAAAGAATCCGGCCGGGCCACTGCCCACGACAATCACTCTTTCTTTTCGCTTTTTATATTGAATATACAGAGTTTCAGGAGGAATATATGCCTCCCCTTTTAACTGCCCGGATGATACAATAAGACTCACCAACCAATGAATATTATCTTTTTTACGGGCATCCAGGCTTTTCTTTTCTATTTCAAAAGCAACATCTTTGACCCCGAGTTGCTTTTGAATCAACTGCCGGATCTCATCATTTGAGTAATCAGTTGGTAATTTGATTTGTAAGTTTATATATCCCATGTATGCATTTCAAATATTTCTCATGATCATAATCAACTATGCGAGAACCGAATTGTAAAAAGTCAAATAATTTAAATTCTATACAAAGTTCTGATTTTTTGGACAGATATAAATGATCTGTTTATATTTTAGTCTTCCTATTTGCGCATCAATTAAGATATTTTAAGATTCAGGGCCTGTTTTAGTTGTATCTTTGCCCACATAAATGCTGCCCTGGAGATTTTTTGACCCTTCATTTCCTACTTAATTCCTCTTAGGCCAAAATAATAAGCCTATGAGTTCTGTAAATGTCATTGCGGAAATACCTAACAAAGTTAGAAGCCTAAAGAAAGTCAGCTTTAAAAAAGTGACAAACAACGGCTTTCAAAAAGATGTAAAGGAGCGGGTAGACCAGTTTTTTCAAACCCGGAATATTTCCAAATTTGCCAATTCGGAAATGGTTATTAAAACCATATTGATTCTGAGCGGCTGGATGGCCACCTATTTTTTGATTCTTTCTAATTTAATCAGTCCATGGGGAATGCTGGTACTCGCCATTATGCATGGCTTTTTTGCAGCGCTGATCGGAATGAACATTGCGCACGATGCCTTGCATGGTTCTTTTAGTAAAAATGCTACCATCAACAAAATATTCGGTTTGTTATTCAACCTGGTAGGTGCCAACGATTATGTGTGGGGTATCAGTCATAACATCGTGCATCATACCTATACAAATATTCCACACCACGATGAAGACATCCACCAGTTACCCATACTACGGATGGAGCCCACCCAGGAACTATGGAAGATACACCGATACCAGCACGTATATGCTTTCTTTCTTTACTGCCTGACAACCCTTTCGTGGGTTTTCAAAAAGGATTATGTGAAATTTTTCCAGCATCAGCTGGGAGGCCATTACCGGAAAACCTTTCCGAAAAAGGAAATTTTCCGCTTATTCTTCTACAAAGCCCTCTACTATACTTTATATCTGGTCATTCCACTTTTAGTGATCAACCTGCCGTGGTACTGGATCATTTTTGGTTTTGTGATGGCCCATTTTGTTGAAGGATTTACCCTGGCGATCATTTTTATGTTGGCGCATATTATTGAAGATACCGAATATCCGGAGCCCGGAGCCGATGGGAAGATCGATATGCCCTGGGCCGACCTGCAAATGCATACAACAGCCAATTTTGCTGCTAAAAACCGGGCGGTGAATTACCTTTTCGGGGGACTTAACTTTCAAATAGTTCACCACCTTTTCCCGAAAATCAGTCACGTGCATTATCCAAAAATTGCTGAGATTATTAAGCAAACAGCGAAAGATCACCAACTGCCATTTATTGAGCATAAAACTTTTTTTGGTGCCATTGCATCACATACAAGGGTATTAAAAAAGTTTGGCGCGGCGCAAATTTAATATTAGATGTTGTTTCATTCTCGTTAAAAACGAGGATGATTGAAGAAGGTGCATCTTCTTAATGTATTGATAATAAACTATCCATCTTTAAAACTTTTACACCCTGATTTCTGAAAACGACCATCATGCTATCTTTCAATGCATCTGATTTAGCTAATACTGCATCTTCGACAATAAAAATCTGATAGTTCCTGTTTTTTGCAGCTTCAACTGTTGTATTTACACAATGGGCTGCATCCAAACCTACGATATATATTTCGCTTACTTTATTATTAATCAAAATAGAGTCGAGGTCTGTATTTAGAAAAGCATCGCTCTTTTTTTTCACAAGTTCAACACCCAAAACTGTTTTCAGCCGCTTATCAAACCGTGCCCCGATGCTGCCTTTTGCGTAGGAGTTATTTACCAGGTTTAACAAAGGATTGGTCACTTCACTTCGAACATTTAATACAGCAGCGTTTTTATGTTGAAACCATTCTGTTAAATGATTGATGTTCTTTATCAGCGCATCAGATTTTTCTTTATAATACGTATCTGTAGAGATTTCTCCGGTGGTGGCTTCCTGTATATCGATTACGAGCAAGGCAGCGTGTTGTTCGGCATATGCTTCAATGGGTTGGCCTGTTGACACTTCGGTTGCCGTATATTGAAAAATAAGCAGGTTGACGAACACAACTGCAACGAATAATATGAAAGCACCTATAATACCCCAAATGATCTTCAGAATGATCTTTTTCTTTTTTGCCATTGTTAGCGTTTAATTCATAAATCACTTAATAAATCTTCCATCATCTGTTAAAGATGAGAGTTTACCGAGGTTTTTTTCAAGCCATCCTTTTCTGGCAGCTTCTCGAATATCAAACTCCGGTATGTATGGTTTAATATCTAAAAGAGGTGTTCCATCTACGATGTCTACATCCTTAACCCAGAGTATATTTCCTTCAATATTGACAAGTTGGACTATAGAAATTCCGATTGGATTGGGTCTGTTTGGCGCCCTTGTAGAAAATACACCTCTAATTTGATCATCCAAAAAAGGCTTCACTTTTAATGAAGGCTCTTTTGACAAATGGAAATGATATATTAACATGATATGAGAAAATCCATCCAGGTCCTTTATACCTCCGGTGAATTTTTGAAATAACTCAACTGTTCCTTCAATACCTTTTGCAGCTATTGACTGGATTGGTGTCCCTTTCGGTTCTTTACAAGGTGAATGAATCACACCGATTGGTGCGAATTGTATCTCTTTCATTGATTCCATTAATTTGAATATGCGATTTCTTCTGACCTCCGAGTAACCGCAATTTACGAAATATTTGAACGATTTGAATGAACTATAGATGATCCCGGGCAGACTTTGTTAAGTTCTTTGTTTAAAACGAGACGATTGATGTGTTTTTTCAAACTTATTAAAACCAGGAGAATTAGATGCATCAATTAAAATTCCTAAAAACCTCTATCAATACCCCGGGTTTTCAACTTTCCCAATAAATAGCAGCGTGTTGGTTGTCCTTTCGCGGATAGCGAAAACAAAAGGTTTATTAACTATAAATGGCTCAGGACCAACACTTGTATAATTAATCCCAACTGTTGTAACCGCTGCTGCTTCAGTCCCTTCTTCGTTTACATCAACAAAGGTGTTTTGCTGTACAAAACTGACATACAAGTTTTCATCAGCAATATTTGACAAATCTGCCAGCGCAGGATAAAAGGCATCGGTCATGCCCATGGCTTTCAATTGGTCGTTCAACACTTTTTCAAATTCGAATTTAAAGCGTGGCATCGTAACTTCGATTTCATATGTGGAAGTATTTTCGTCGAATTCGTTTGTCAGTTGCACCCAATCGCTTCCGTTAAAGTTCTCCATAAAATTGTCAAGTGTTGCTGCCGGCAAAATCACTACCATCGAAAAATTCTGCCTGCCGTAAGGCATCTCAATGGCTGAATAATCAGAGGTTGCGAAATACTTAACATTAATATCGGATGACATTGAACTGGCCTGTTTACTGGTTCCGTCTCCTAAATAAAAAGTACGGTTGGCGGTCAGGTTTTTATCAAATTGGTAAGTCCATGTTCCTTTGAAATAGAGTGCATTCATCAGGAACATCACGGCATCGGGCGAAATTTCATTAATTACTTTCGGTATTTTACCTTTGGTGTTATCACTGGCCCATCCATTAATGGTTTCAAGCGCCGAAGGGCTGTTAAAGTCGAGAGAGCCAATTTCCGCATCAAACGAAGCGCCCATTGCTCCAAGGTAGGCAGGTTTTACTGCAAAACCATCTTTATACCAAACGGCGTTTGCCAAAGCGATATTTACCTGCGGGTCAGCGGCAAGCAACTGGCTTACCAGACTTTTATAGGTGGCGTTTATTTCATCCATCGTCAAGTCGCCGTAGCCAAGCATATCACGTATCTGTTCATAAGTCTGTGTATTGCATCCGTTCAGCAGCATCGTCAGCGCAATATTGGCACTGAGCGGCGAAAGCATCAGGTTTGTATTTTCTGAAAGGGCAGTTTTCTTGAAAAGATCAATGCCAAAATTGTTATTCTGTAGAATAACATCGTTTGCTTTTTCAGGAAGCGTAATGACAGTAGGTTCTTGCGGAATTTCAGGATTTTCTTTTTTGCACGATGAAAATCCAAGCAACATAGCTGTAATAATAAAAAGGATGGTCGTTTTCATAACGTTATTATTTGATTTTAGGACTGGAGACAAAATAATTTGCCAGCTATTTATTCCAAATTTCACGCCAAAATAACATTTCAATTCAAATTATTGATATGCCAAGCACATCAGCGCCCTTGTTACATATGTTGAAAACTTGCAGTATTAGGGGAAAGGTTTTAAATGAGCTTGTGCAAGATAACTGAACATCCTCGTTATTGCTTTGCTATAAACGAGGGCGAGATGG
>PKSW01000077.1 GCA_002869465.1 Marinilabiliales bacterium | reverse complement strand
CCAACCGAACTGTTTACAATTTAAGATAGTTGTACCGTCAATTAATATGCCAATAAGAAAATCCGATATGAATTCAGGTCTGTATATTTCTATTTCCTGACCGATGCCATTTTATGCAAATGAAGCAGTATTTCCTGCTCTTTGGCATTAAAAGGTATATCTCTGCGCTTCATGACTGCTTCCGCCACTTTCAGAAACCTTTTTGTATTGTAGAGTTTAAATCCATGGGTCCCCCCCCAAGAAAAGGATGGGATAAAATTTCGCTGGTAACCTTCACCAAAGATATTGCAAAATACACCCACTACCGTTCCCGTGTTGAACATCGTATTGATACCTGATTTTGAATGGTCTCCCATGATTAGCCCACAAAACTGCGAAGCTGTATCAACAAATGAATCTTCTGCATACGACCAGGCTTTTACGTTTTCATAAGTGTTTTTCAAGTTGGAAGTATTGGTATCTGCTCCCAGGTTACACCATTCACCCATTACAGAGTTACCCATATAACCGTCATGGGCTTTACTGCTGTATCCGAAAATTACGGAATTATTTACTTCCCCTCCAACTTTTGAATAGGGTCCTATAGTAGTTCCTTCATATATTTTAGCTCCCATCTTTACGGTAGCATGCTCGCATAAAGCGAATGGACCACGTATCAGGCTTCCCTCCATTACTTTGGCGTTTTTGCCAATATAAATGGGTCCATTTTCTGTATTAAAATAGGCAAATTTTATATCTGCGCCTTCTTCAATAAAGATTAAATCCGGGTTTCCGGTTACCCAAAACTGGCTACTAAGAGGCACTGATCTCCGGTTAAAAGTCAGGCTTCTAAAATCCTCTTTTATAGCTTCCGGGTTATTTTTAAAAATATCCCATGGATGCTGAAGCGAAATAAATCTTTTTTTAACCTGAACCTGGTCGAAGTCGCCTTTGAACGGATTATCAGCTACCCCTTGCAAATTTGTATTCACAGCAATAGTTCTGCCTTCATTTACAAGCGCCTGCCCAATCTTCAGTGATTTGATTAGGCTTACTAAATCATCGTTTGGCAAAATCGAAGCATCAATCACTATATTCTCACTTTCCTTTTTCAGTGGGAATTTTTCCTGAAGGTAGTCTTGTGTCAAATGGGACATCTCCTTTCCCATGTAATGCTCCCATTTCTCATGAATTGTTGTTATGCCAATTCTGATACCGGCAACCGGACGTGTAAATGTAAAAGGTAAAAGACTGTCCCTGTAAGGGCCATCGTATAAAATATAGTTCATAAAACCTGCCAGTATATTTTTAATATTGTTCTACAATGTTACGAATAATAGGGCATTATGTTGCTTACAGGCATAAAAAAACCCTCACCGGAAAGGCAAGGGTTTAATGTACGGTGTATTATATTTAACTCTTTTTATCGTAATGTTTTTTATACCTGTTTTTGAACTTATCAACCCTACCAGCTGTATCTACCAGTTTCATCTTACCGGTAAAGAAAGGGTGTGAAGTGTGTGAAATCTCAAGTTTAACAAGTGGGTATTCTTTACCATCTTCCCACTCAATTGTTTCTTTAGTTTCTACAGTTGATTTTGTAATAAAGGCGTAATCATTAGAAATATCTTTAAAAACTACGAACCTGTAATTGCTGGGATGAATATCTTTTTTCATTTTCTGTTTATTTTTTCCTTACTTTTTCGGGGCTGCAAAATTAAAATGTTTCATTTAAATAACCTAACTTTTTTAAAACATTTTTAAATCGCGGTTTTAATTGCGGATTTCCCGTGTCTCGCCACCTGTTATTAATTGAGGTTGAGAAGGAAATCCATGGTGTCAATTCCGTCTGCATAATCCCATAATTCGGGCTGCTGACTTTTTCCAAAATCAATACTGTTTTTAAACCCATTAATATTTGTTACGACACATTGTATTTTTTCTGATTCGGATTCTATCATTTTTTTCAAATCGTCGATATTTGAATATGGCTCAAAATATAGCACACTTATTGGCGATGCTATTGCAGTATCTTCTGTTAAAAGTAAATTTCCGGTATCCTTATGCTGCTTACCGTTTACCAGGAAAATGGCTTTATTATATTCATAATTATTGAAATATTTATGGTTTTCAGCAACATCAGTTCTCTTTGCAACTGCATCTAAAAGCTTCATGAAATCATATTTTTCAGGAACAAATATTTTTGAAACGCTACGACAACCTAACCCATAATAATCAAGTATGTCTGAAGCAAGAAAATCAAAATCCGTTTCCGACTCATTTCCGCTAATGATCGCTATACCATTCCGGTTCTTGCGAATAATATGCGGATATTTAGAAAAATAGTATTCAAAATAACGTGATGTGTTGTTACTTCCGGTAGCGATAACGGCATCAAATGAACGGAGTGTATCAGTGGTAAAATGAATTAAATCCAGAAAACCAGGTTCAATCGTGATCAGGAGTTCTGATATGGCAGGTATCAGTTTGTCATCCTCACAAGATAATTTGGCCAGCATTTTGTTGCCCGTAAGAAGCACCGTTAAAAAATCATGAAAACCGACTGCAGGAATATTTCCTGCCATCACTACAGCAATGATCTTCGGTTCCTGTTCTTTAGAAATTGCGGGCTGGTACATCCCTAACCACTTCGCCAGTTTATCTTCTTTCAAACTTTCACCCAGCGAAAACATCATTCTTCTCACATTAGTTTCGTCGAACCATCCATTATAACGTGTCAGGTTGCTAACCAGGTCATCCAACTGCAGGAATCTTTTTAGGACATCTTTATCTTCCTGATTACAAGACTTTTTTCCTTTACCCAGGTCAAGCAACAACATACCAAGCCGGGTAAATGCCGACACTCTTTTTTCAATTGAAATCATTATAAAAATTTGCTTGCAAAATTAGAACAATTCTAAATTCATATACGGCCCTTAAAACAGCTTTTAGTTTTATCTTTGCAACTCATTAATTTGAACACTAAATATTTCAACCATGAAAAAACATAATTTCTACGCCGGACCGTCCATTCTTCCTGAATATACGATCGAGCAAACTGCTGCAGCCATTAAAAATTTCGCCAACATGGATTTATCCCTGATGGAGATTTCACACCGAAGCAAAGAATTTGTTGCCGTGATGGATGAAGCACAGCAATTGTTTAAAGAATTACTTAACATTCCTGAAGGATATTCCGTTATATTTTTGGGTGGTGGCGCCAGTACACAATTTGCCATGGTACCTTTTAACCTTTTTAAAAACAAGGCCGCTTATTTAAATACAGGTGCTTGGTCGAAAAAGGCAATTAAAGAGGCCAAATTATTCGGTGAAGTGGATGTTGTGGCGTCTTCAGAAGACAAACTGTTCAACTACATTCCTAAAAACTACACCATCCCTGAAGATGCAGACTATTTTCATATTACTACCAATAATACCATTTATGGCACAGAAATTAAGGAAGATATTACATCACCGGTTCCATTGGTTGCAGATATGTCGTCGGATATTTTCAGCCGCCCGGTCGACGTATCGAAATATGCGATCATTTATGGTGGTGCGCAAAAAAACCTGGCACCCGCAGGCGTTACTTTTGTAATAATTAAAAATGACATTTTAGGAAAAACAGGCCGTGATATACCAACCATGCTGAATTACCAAACTCATATCGACAAAGAGAGCATGTTCAATACACCTCCGGTTGTTCCTGTATTTGCTGCATTGCAAACCTTAAAATGGTTAAAAAATAATGGCGGCATTAGTGAGATGCAAAAAGTAAACATTAAAAAAGCGAACCTGCTGTATGATGAAATTGACAGAAACCCCTTATTCAGGGCGACAGTTATGGATCCAAATGACAGGTCGCTGATGAATATTTGTTTCGTTATGAACGAGGGCTATGAAAACCTTGAAAAACCCTTCTTTGATTATGCTTCTGAAAAAGGTATGATAGGTATCAAAGGTCACCGCTCTGTTGGCGGTTTCAGAGCATCAACTTACAATGCACTACCGATTGAAAGTGTAGCTGCATTAATTGACTGCATGCAGGATTTCAAAAAGAAAAATAAATAGTAACATCATTCTTTAAACCTATTCAATCTTAAAATAATCTATAATGACAAAAGTACTCATAGCTACCGAAAAACCATTCGCCGCCCAGGCAGTTAGTGAAATAAAAGCTGTACTGGATACGGCTGGTTTTGAATATTCATTTTTTGAAAAATATAATGGACAGGATGAGTTCATTGGCGCCGTTAAGGATGCGGATGCTTTGATCATCAGGAGCGACAAAGTAACAACTGAAGTGATAGCGGCAGCGCCTCAATTAAAAATCGTGGTTCGTGCAGGTGCAGGATACGATAATGTTGACTTAAATGCAGCCACAGCGGCTAATGTGATAGTGATGAACACACCCGGGCAAAACTCAAATGCGGTTGCCGAACTGGCACTTGGGATGATGGTATACCAGGCCCGAAACCATTTCAATGGTGCTTCAGGAACTGAATTAAAAGGAAAAAAATTGGGTATTCATGCCTACGGAAATGTAGGAAGATATGTAGCCAACATTGCTAAAGGATTTGGCATGGAAGTTTATGCTTACGACCCATTTGTAAGGAAAGAAGACATTGAAAAGGATGGTGTGATTGTGAAAGACAGTGTTGAGGAATTATATAGCAATTGTGATTATATCAGCTTGCATATCCCGGCAAATGAGCAGACCAAAGAGTCCATTAATTACGGGCTTCTTTCGAAAATGAAAAAGGGAGCCACACTTGTAAATACCGCTCGTAAAGAGGTGATCAATGAAAATGACCTGGTTAGGGTTTTTGAAGAAAATGAAAGTTTTAAATACCTTTCGGATATAGCCCCCGGAAACAAGGACTTGCTGGAAGAAAAATTTACAGGCAGGTGTTTTTTCACACCTAAAAAAATGGGCGCTCAAACTGCCGAAGCCAACATTAATGCTGGCATAGCAGCAGCCAAACAGATTATTGCATTTATAAATGACGGCAACACAACTTTTAAAGTCAATTAAAGTTTTTGTTTGCCACTAACTCCATATTAACTGATTACCTGGATTATTTTTAAAATAAACTAAACTACTTTTTACATTAAAATTTTGTGAAGATCATGAACAACGAAAGCGAAAAGAAAGAACACACAGGGACATTTTTTAGATTTGAAGACTTGAGAATCTATCACAAATCTCTAACCTACATCAACTGGCTTCAGGACGCGACTATCCTGTATCCTGAAAATAATAATTCAAACCTGGCGGCCCGTTTCAATTTGTCGGCAAGGAATATTGCATTAAACATTGCAGAAGGTTCATCCCGCAACAAAAGCCAATTTGTATATTATCTGAAAATGGCGAAAAGTGCCATTCGCGAGTGCATGGTATACACAACCATTTCGCACAATGCTGGTTTACTATCCGATGAATACGAAGAAGATTCAAGAGGCATACTCATGGAAATGACAAAAATGATAGGTGCATTGATTTCTTCATTACAAAGATCGAATGGCTACCATAACAATGGCAATTCACATCACGACGACGATGACATACCTCACTCAGAAGAAAATATGGGCAACCGTTACGATGACGACATATAATCAGAAACTGTTATGGCAACATTAAAGGCATTTAAAGGTTTACGGCCTCCGAAAGAGATCGTAAAAGATTTGGCTTCCCGTCCGTACGATGTATTAAATTCTGAAGAAGCACGTGAAGAAGCTGCTGGCAATAAATATTCGCTGCTACATATCATCAAACCGGAAATTGACCTTGCAAAAGGAGTTGATCTCTACAGCCCGGAAGTTTACAACAAGGCAAAATCTAATTTTGAAAAATTTAAAAATTCCGGTTGGCTGGTTACTGATGAAGAAGAATACCTATACATCTATGCACAAACCATGTTTGGCAAAACACAATATGGTATTGTCGGTTGCGCCAGCGTTAAAGATTACATGAACAATGTGATCAAGAAACACGAACTCACAAGACCCGATAAGGAAGAAGACCGCATGAAACATGTCCGCATTACCAATGCGAATATGGAACCGGTATTTTTTAGTTACCCAGCTGTTAAAGAGATTGACGATATCGTGGCTGCTTATGTAAACGCAAATAAAGCCGATTATGATTTCACGGCTGATGATGGCGTTGGTCATCATTTTTGGGTATTGCGCGACAAAGCAAAAAGTCAAAAGATCATTGAATTGTTTGAAAAACTCCCTGCCACATATGTTGCTGACGGGCATCACCGGACTGCTGCTGCTGCTTTAGTGGGTAATGAAAAAGCACAAAACAATCCCAATCACACAGGAAATGAAGAATACAATTATTTCCTTGCAGTTCATTTTCCTGATAACCAATTGACCATTATCGATTACAACCGGGTGGTTAAAGACCTGAATGGTTATACAGCCAGAGAATTTATCGAAAAGCTGAAAAAAGGATTTGAAGTGGTTGAAAAAGGTGCTGACATTTATAAACCTGATGCTTTGCATAACTTTTCGATGTACCTCGAAGGCAAATGGTATTCTTTAACAGCAAAAAAAGACACTTATAACGACAATGATCCGATAGGTGTGCTGGATGTAACCATTCTGACGGATCAGGTGCTGGCTCCTTTGTTAGATATCCAGGATTTGAGACGTTCAAAACGTATTGATTTTGTAGGAGGTATCCGTGGATTGGGTGAGTTAAAGAAACGTGTGGATAGCGGTGAAATGAAAGTAGCATTTGGCCTGTATCCAGTGAGCATGCAACAGTTGATTGATATTGCTGATAACGACATGATCATGCCACCTAAAACCACCTGGTTCGAACCCAAATTAAGGTCTGGTTTGGTGGTGCATGAATTAGACTAATATAAATTTTCAAATGAATGGAGTCTAAAGACAAAGT
>PKSW01000430.1 GCA_002869465.1 Marinilabiliales bacterium | reverse complement strand
TGAACCAATTCTTCAGTTTCCGGTCGTGGAATTAAAACGGATTCGTTTACCGATAATTCAATATCCAGGAACCGGGTTTTTCCAATGATATATTGTACCGGTTTATATGCAAGGAGTTCTTTTACTGCTGCGTGCAATTTGAGTATCTCAGATTCACTTAACCTGATTCCCGGATCCAGTGCCATCCCAATCCTTGAATAACCAAAAAAGGATTCAATGACAATATCCAGTAACTGTATACTCTCGCCAGGTTCATATTTTTCAGAGAGCATTTTTTGATACGCCGTCCTCAGATCTATAAGCAGGTTGTTTTTCCAAATCATGATTGCAATATTAAAGAATTCATGGGCATGTTTAAAATCTTATTTTTGCTCATTAATCATTTTAATTGAATGAAAAAAATATTGCCCCTACTTTTCTTTATCGTTTTTTTTCAATTAGTTACCGCACAAGATAAAAACAAGTTTACTACATATTGGGATAAAGGCATACACGTGGAAAGCGTCGATGGAGATTTTAAAATAAAAATGGGTGGACGGATTCAGTATGATATCATGTTCATTAACCAGGATGATTCACTAAATGCTCATTATACAGCTGAAAATGGCTCTGAAATAAGGAGGGCTAGACTTTATACTTCCGGTACTTTATTTAGTAATGTGAAATTCAAGTTACAAGTGGATTTTGCACCTGCCAAAGTAGTTCTTAAAGATGTTTATTTAACGATTACTAAAATACCATTTGTCGGAAATTTTCAGGCAGGTAATTTCAAGCAACCATTTGGTATGGAAATGCTTACCAGTTCTAACAGCATTACTGAAATGGAACGGCCACTCACCAATCAGTTTGATCATGATCGTGATTTGGGAGTGATGCTGTTTAATGATTATCTGGATGGTCGGATCGCCTGGCAGGCAGGTTATTTTGTTCCTTCGAATAACCTGGGTAAGTACTCCGGAGATAAATACCAAATAACAGGAAGAATTTCAACCCTGCCTGTTTATAATACCAGGAATGGATATAAAGTGTTTAATATTGATCTGGCGTATTCTTACCATTTTGACAACCAGGAGGCATCAGCAATTACAGCAAAGCCTGAGGCCCATCTGGCACCC
The DNA here is from genome assembly GCA_002869465.1 of Marinilabiliales bacterium. GTDB lineage: Bacteria > Bacteroidota > Bacteroidia > Bacteroidales > F082 > UBA4459. The sequence goes on along the minus strand of PKSW01000430.1, from coordinate 6,465 downwards.
AGTTATTTGAAATTAAGTGTTGATGCGCTGCAAGATCAGCATCAAGTCAATGGCGGACTAGCTTTGATATTAGGGCCGCTGGCCTTTCAGGGTGCCTATACTTTTGTTATTGCGAATCCTGCTCCGATATCAACACTCTTTGAAAGTCAGTATTATTTTAATGCTTATTTTGCAACTATCAGCTGGTTTATAACAGGTGAGCATAAAAATTTCAGTAAATCAAGAACGGCATTTGATATGATCAAACCCAAAAAGAATTTTGGTAAAAGTGGTGCCGGGGCGTTCGAAGTTTCTTTAAGGTATTCGTCCATTGATTTTAATGATTATGATATTCAAGCCGGCACTCTGAATGATATAACCGTTGGTTTAAACTGGTACCTGAATCCGGCAGTTCGATATACGTTGAATTATATAAATGCGAATGTAAAGAACCTGGGAAGAGCGAATATTTTTCAAATGCGTTTCCAGGTAGCATTCTAACATCATAAAATGACGAGTCATCAGGTGTATATTATTTCAGGCGGACAGGGGGCTGGTAAAACTTCCTTTCTGGGCCGTTTAATAACGGAACTGCAACTTAAGAAAATTAACGTAGGTGGATTTGTGGCTGAAGGATTGTGGAAGGAGGATAAAAGATTTGGATTCAATCTCATCAGGATTACAGACAGTACTTCAATTTCACTATGTATGAAAGATCCGGATTCGTCTCATATGAAGTTGGGAAACTTTTATTTTAATCCGGATGCCATAAAAATGGGCAATGAAATTCTTCAACATGATCAAAAAACTGCTGACATCATTATTATTGATGAGATAGGAATTTTTGAACTCCAGGAAAGGGTGTGGTTCAATTCATTTCAGCAATTGCTGGCATCCTGCTCAAAACCATTGATCATTACAGTTAGGGAAAAGATCGTGGATGAGGTCATCAAAAAATTCGGTCTGCAGCACGTTCAGGTCTTTGGTGTTAATGACCATGTTCCTAGTATTATCGATACAATTCTTGCCGGATTGAAAAATAACTAAACCTATCAATATTCAGGTATAATTCATTTAAAAGAAGCAATTTTCAATGTACATTTGCGTTCAGCAACATATGAACATGCGATTGAAAAATATAACAGCATATTTCATTCTTATCCTTCTCTTTTTCGGATTCTCAGGTAAGGTCAATGCGCAGATCATCAAAGGTGAAGCCATTTTGGGAATGAACCTTTCGCAGGTGGACGGCGACGAAGTATATGGTTTTAAAAAGGTAGGCGCTAATGTGGGTGCCGGGGTGATGGTGCCGTTTGGGAAAAGAGGCAGGTGGGATGCCTCATTTGAAGCGCTTTTTACACAAAAAGGTTCCAATCAGAAACAACAATTTTATGATTCAACATTAATTGTTTGTACGGGTGATTCTACGATTGTTACTGGTCAATATAAGTTGGTTTTGAATTATGTTGAAATCCCTGTTCTGGTCATGTTTACCGATAAGGAGTTTATTTCATTCGGGGCAGGTTTTTCCTGGGCACGGTTAGTGGGTGTTAAAGAATATGAGCATGGAGAATTGGTAGAAACAACTACCTTAAACAGTGGAGTTTATAATAAGAATGATTTTTCTATCCTGGCTGATTTTCGTATTCGGGTATATAAATCTCTAAAGTTTAATTTGCGCTACCAATATAGTTTAACAAAAATTCGGACGCGTGATTTCTTAGATTTGAACTGTAATACTAATACACGTGATCAATACAATAACGTGATTTCCTTCAGGTTGATATGGGTGTTTAACGAGGCACAAAGCCGGAAAAACTTTACAAATACCCCTGGTCAATAAATACTTTATTTTTTTTGATATTCAGTTGCTTCACGCAGAAATTCAATAGCCAGGTTCTTAGCCATTGGATGTATTGTATCCATTCTTTCCGGATGCCACTGCACAGCCATCAAAAAACCTTTTCCTTTATTATTTTTCCACTCAAAAGATTCGGGCAGGCTATCCATTGCATAAGAAGTGATCAGCAAATCTTTTCCCAGCTTATCAATTCCCTGGTGGTGATTGCTATTTACAATAGCGGAACGAACCCTGCTGAGTGCAAAAAGAACAGAAGCAGTATCCACAGAAACCTGATGATAACAATTTTCCCAGTCCTCCTGGCGGTGAATGACGGTGGTGTCAAAATACGCAGGAATATCGATGATAAGTGTGCCGCCTAATGCTACATTCAATATTTGAAGGCCTCGGCAAACACCGAAAACAGGCATATTACTTTTAAGAGCTTGTCCGATCAAAGCCAGTTCAAGGCTATCCCTGTAACGATCAAATGTGCCGCATTTGGCTGTATCGGATATTTTTCCGTAATGCTCCGGGTATACATCTTCACCACCTGTCACCAAAAGACCATCGCAGTCATCCAGTGCTTTCAACGCTGAATCAATGCTCAGACCGTATAAGCTGACCCACATCGCATTTTTTCCGTTTCTTTCAATCCAAGAAGAATAATTAGCATTGGTTTTCGAAATCGCAATGGTAAGCGGCTCCGCCTTTTTTTCTGAACAGGACCATAAAATAATGGATGTGAATAGAATAAGCAGAATACGGGAAATATATTTTCTCATAGAATAAAAATAGGAATTTAATCAAGACCGATCAGGAAGTCTTTAAAAAAATGAATGTACTGTTCTGTAAATTGGTTATTCTCTTCTCTAATAATGAATTTTTCACTTTTTATTTCCATTGACTTTGTAAATGAAAGCTCCAGACATATCCTGTTGGGTTGCGCGCCTCTTTTCGGAAATACGATCATTTGCCGGTTGACATGCAGTTTGTTTTTTCGGGCTGTTACGATAAAAAATTTACTTTCATTGTAGGGCAATACCAGGCAAAAACGTCCATCCAGGTTTAATATCTGCCCCACACCCTCACAAAGTTCACTGTAGTTTAAGCTGTCGCCATGCCGGGCATTATTCCTGGTTAGATCCAGGGAGCGCATATCATTAATAAAGAAAGGCGGATTGGATACGATCAGTTCATATTTTTGATTGCATCGGGATGTGTAAAGATTGAAATTATCATGAATGGCTCTCAATCGGTCAGCGTAAGGTGAGTTGACAAAATTGTTGCTGGCTTCTGCGAATGATGCTTCATCCAGTTCAATGGCATCAACAAAATCATCCGAACGGGCGGCCATGAGCAGTGCCAGTATCCCGCTACCAGTTCCCACGTCCAATATGCGTCCTGAATTCTTAATTTGAGTCCAGATACCAAGTGTAAGTGAATCTGTTCCCACTTTCATCGAAGATTGATGATGATGCAAGCTGAATTGCTTTAAATGAAATGGCCGGGCATCCGATTTTTTCGACATTATTTGTTGAGGTAAATATCAATCAGACCATCGGGAGCTTCAACATGAATTTCTTTTTTATCGCGGTCCACTTTCTGAATAATGTTGCCAAAGATGGGAATTAACACTTCTTTCTGATCGTGGAAAATTTGCATGACTGCCTGGTTGGGATATTCCAGTATCTCCGAAATAGGGCCAATATCTCCAAATGATGCATCAATAACCTGAAATCCAATGACTTCATGGAAATAAAATTTATTGCCGGTGCGCTCAGGTAATTCAGCGATGGGTAGGTACATTTCTTTCTGTTGCAGTAATTCAGCTTTTTCAAGATTGTCAATATCCTGAAAGCTAATGATGGCCTTGTTATTCAATATTTGGATGTGGTTAATAAAATAAGGTACCAGTCCGTTGTTAAAATTCACAAATACCATTTTTAAATCATTATACACATCAGGTTCATCCACATCAAGAAAAGCGTTGAGCCTGCCATCAAAACCGTGAGGTTTAAGGATCCGGCCTAAAAAGAAATAATCATCAAATTCCATAAGAACTGCTATTATGTTGCAAATTTAGGAGAATAATGGATTTGATAAAATAAAAAAGACCCGGTATAAAACCGGGCCTTTAAAATGTTAGATAAATGAATTAAATACTTATTCTTTATCTTTCTTTTTGTCATCTGCATCCTGCTCTTCTTCCTTCTCCTCTTCTTTCACTTCCTCGTTAGCCTCAGTTTTCTCCTCTTTTTTTACTTCTTCCATAGCCTTTTCTTCAACTTTCTCCTCTGCCTTAGCTTCTTCTTTCTTCTCTTCTTCCTTGGCTTTCTCTTCTTTTACCTCATCCTTAGCCTCAGTTTTTTCCTCAACTTTTTCTTCAACTTTCTCCTCTTCCTTCACCTCAACCTTTTCCTCAACTTTTTCTTCTTCCTTCACCTCAGTCTTTTCTTCCACTTTCTCCGCAACAGCTTCTTTGGTAAGCATTTCTTCTTCTTCAACTGCTACCTCGTCTTCTGTTACTTCTTCAGCAGATGCTTGTGCTTCTTTTACTTCAGCCTCAACAGCAGCAGCTCTTTTTTTAGCTAATTCAGCCTCGCGGGCCTCTTTAACTTTTGTTTCCGCTTCAAGAGCAGCTTTTTTCTCAGAACGGCTTTTTTCAGCCAATCCGCTTCTTTTAGCTTCAATTTTAGCTTCTTTGTCTTTGAGCCAGGCCTGGAATTTAACTTCCACTTCCGCTTCGGTTAATGCTCCTTTATTCAATCCTTTAATAAGGTGATGTTTATATAAAACACCTTTGAATGAAAGAATACTTTTAACTGTGTCAGAAGGTTGAGCACCTTTTTGCAGCCAATCCAAAGCCTTATCAAAATTTAAAATAATTTCGGCTGGATTTGGGATGGGATTGTATGTACCTATCTTCTCAATAAAACGCCCGTCTCGTGGTGCACGACCATCCGCAATTACGATATGATAAAAAGGCATTCCCTTTTTACCATGCCGTTGCAATCTCATCATAGTTGGCATAACTAATTAATTTTTAAGTGAATAAATACGATTCTAAAATCGGGCTGCAAATATCCGATTATTTTTTGAGATATAAAACTATTTTATCCGAAAAAGACCAAATCTAACGCACAAATCGATCTTTAATGGTCTCATTCACACTCAGAATGGTCACCGTATACAACAACCGGTGGCTTGGATTTGAAAAATCAAGTTGGTCATAGTCCCTTAATACCATTCCATAACAAGTTGGTGAGATCGTTTCTGATTCCATCATATTCGCATAATATTTGTCAATAAAAGGATGCTCATCCGACATGGTTTCTAGTAACTTGGTAAACTGACCGTTGGTGTTTATCGATACATGATAGGGAAAATACTTTTTAACGCGTCTTTTTGCATCCATGCTGAAATATTCGATGGTATCGCCAACAAAAAATATCTCGGCCAATTCGTCTCCGTGCAGCCTGTCAAATAATTTCTCTCGTAAGTCAGCACTGATTCCTGAACGACTAAAATCGCCTTTTTCCAATATTAAAGGACATACTGAATCTAGGTAATGCATATAGGCTTTTTCAATTGTATGTATACCAGGTGTATTGGCATGAACAATTGAATCCTGAAAAGCAACGATGGCTGAAAAAGCTTGATTATCTTCCACATGAACATGCCCTTTTGATTTTTCCAGGCAGGCGTATAAAGATATGAATAATAAGAAAGAGAAAAAGTAAAAAACATGTATTCCGGATCGTTTTAACATATGTATCATTCGATGATCTTTTTAAGTTAGCTGAGTTCCAATTCGTTCAAAAAATCCTTCCAAAGTTATTAACAAATTTGAATCTGAGAGTCTATTTGATTAATTTTGTTTCATCCCCCTGTGGTTTATTAAACAGCTTAAAATCAATCAATTAAAAAAGATTTAGTTCATGTTCCTGATTTTCGATACTGAAACAACCGGCTTACCAAAAAATTATAACGCTCCCTTAACGGACTTTGATAATTGGCCCCGGTTAATTCAGTTGGCATGGCAAATTCACGACCTGAACGGAGCTTTAATTGATGTAAAAAATTTTCTTGTAAAACCGGATGAATTTATAATTCCGAGGGGCGCCGAAAAGATTCACGGTATTACAACAGAACGTGCAGAAAAAGAAGGCCAATCTTTAAGTTTTGTTTTGAAGGAATTTAACGAGGCATTGCAAAACGCAAGGGTTGTTGCCGGGCATAATTTAGAGTTTGACAACAACATTGTAGGATCAGAATTCCTGCGAATGGAGATGGAAACGCCTCTTTTTGAGAAAAAGATGGTGGATACCATTCCCGTTTCAACTGCCTATTGCCAGTTACCCGGTGGACGGGGAGGAACCTTCAAATGGCCCACGCTTGAGGAACTGCATGAAAAGTTATTCAACGAAAAATTTGATGCAGCTCATAATGCGTCGGCAGATGTACAGGCAACTACAAGATGTTTCCTCGAACTGATCCGTATTGGCATCATCACCTATGATATGCTTGGGATTGACCAGGCTTCTATTGAAAATTTCCGTCAGGTTAACCCCGAACCCATTCAATCTATCGGACTTGTTGTAGAGCCGTATCACGAGGAAGAGGAGATTGCTGAGTTACCTGCT
>PKSW01000107.1 GCA_002869465.1 Marinilabiliales bacterium | reverse complement strand
GAGATACCGAGTACTTCTCGGCAAGTTGCTTCGTTGCCAGGCCAGCATCCGCATCGGCAAGCACGCGAACCCGCAAATCCATTGAATATGGCTTCATATCCCCCTGCTATGAACTTTGTGAATGCTTCCGGTAAGAGCTACAATACACAGATGAACAATGATTTCACTTTCTTTAATCAAATCGCAGAGGTTGTTCACGAAGAACCACTCGAAGCCATTGACCCAGAAACAAGAGGCCTGCTCGCTGCTATAGGGATTAGAAAAGACAAACCCTTTGAACCCGACGCTCGGATGACACAAATCCTCACTGATGCGGCATCAGTTGGAAATGCAACAGCACGGGTCATAGTCTTTGATACGCGTGACCAAAATAATTATCCTTACCCTGGTAGTATGTGGAAAGCAGGATTTGCGGGAAATGATCCAGAAATGTCCCCAGGTGGCGTACTGGATGTCGATTCGCGGATAATATACTATTACAACGCTTGGGGAGTCACCCCGGCAATGTCTTTGAAAATGATCGGCAAAGGTTCTCAATACGCATACACAGAACACGATGCAGATGGGAATTATCTGGATGGTGGAAAAACCTACACCCTGCACTTACCGCCGAACATTCCTGCGAAGGATTTCTGGTCAGTGATTGTATACGACCCACAAACCCGCTCGATGTTGCAGACAGACCAACAATTTCCCAGTGCTGGCAACCAGCGAAAGGGGATATTGGTCAACCAAGATGGCTCTGTCGATGTCTACTTCGGCCCGGCCCCGCCTCCGGGAAAAGAGTCTAATTGGATACAGACTATCCCTGGAAAAGGTTGGTATACCATGCTCAGGCTATACGGCCCGCTTGAATCCTGGTTCGATAAAACCTGGAAGCCCGGCGAGATTGAATTAGTGAATTAAACTATAAATAAAATTGTCATGAAAATAAAGATTCCGATCTTGATTTTAATTCCAATTCTGGTTGCAGCATTTTCAGCTTGCAACCAGCAAAAAGGTCTTTCCCCAGAAGAAGCCAGAGCCATTGCCAAAGAAGCTTACATCTATGGTTTCCCGATGGTTGTGAATTACAAGACCATGTATGCTTTTACTTTGGACAAGATTAACCCTAAGTACAAAGGTCCGTTCAACTACCTCGCCTGCGATGCCAGGCTTCTAACCCCGGAAGATACGACGATTGTATCTCCCAACTCCGACACTCCTGAATGTTATATGTGGGGCGATCTCAGAAAAGAGCCAATGGTGATCACAGTGCCCAAGATGGAACCTGACAGGTATTATAGTTTCCAGTTGATAGACCTGTATACCCATAATTTTGCCTATATAGGCACCCTCTCCACGGGAAACGACGTTGGAAAATACATGATTACAGGCTCTGGTTGGAAAGGGGAAACACCGCAAGGAATCGACAAGGCCATTCCCTGCGAAACCCCACTGTTCTTTATCGTTGTGAGGACCCAGCTATTCGATCCAGACGACCTGAAAAGGGTAAAAGAAATCCAGGATGCATATAAGGTAGAAACCCTGAGTGAGTACCTGGGTGATGAGCCGGGAGCGGGAGCGGAAAGCATTAATACGCCTAAATGGAATGAAGGCGTCCAGTTTACTGCGGCCATGTTCCCTTATATGAACGCAATGATGAATATTGTAGAACCATTTCCTGAAGAAAAAGAGCTCATGGAGCGTTTTGCTAAATTGAATATCGGTAAAGGCAAAACCTTTAACCTCAATGATTTTGATCCTGGCATCCAGAAAGCCATCGAAGAGGGTGTGGACGAAGGTTTTAGCGATATGGAGAATTTCACTAAAAAAATGAACAGCGATCCGATTATCAGCGCCAAAATTGTTGGGACAAGGAAATTTTTAATGCAAAGTGCAAAAGAAAACTACCAGATGGATAATTTTTACTTAATCAGGGCTGCTGCAGCGTATATTGGGCTCTACGCCAATTCAGGAGAAGAAGCAGTATATCCAATTTATTTGATGGATGCAGATGGCAACCCTTTGAATGCCTCCACAAATAACTATACCATTACTTTCCCCGATGGGCAATTACCGCCGGTCAAAGCCTTTTGGTCACTAACAATGTACGACGGCAAGACGCAGCAGATGATAAATAACCCGCTTAACCGCTACCTACTTAATTCTTCCATGCAAAAGGGATTTGTTTATAATAAGGATGGTTCGCTTACTTTTTATATTCAAAAGGATTCCCCTGGCAAGTCCCTTGAGAATAACTGGCTGCCAGCCCCTGATGGATCATTTGATTGTATTTGGAGGCTCTATGGCCCGGAAGAATCGGTACTGAATGGGGAATGGGTTAATCCGCCGATGGAGATTGCAAAGGATTAAATAAAAAACAAAGAAGCAATTAGTCGCATTACAAATTATAATTATATGATTCAAAGGAAACAAACGGGAATTGCAATAACGTATTAAATAATCATATAAAAATGATCAAACATGAAGATTAAAAATTACTTATTGCTTTACGGATCCGTTTTTTTAGTTCTGACGGGATTAATGTTCAGTTGTAAACAAACATCTCAGGACGGGAAAAATGAATTTCCGAAGCAGAAATTCAAAATGACTACTGACATTCCTGCATCGATTACTACACCGGATGTTGTCGAAACATCCCTGGGTACACTGCGCTTTTTCGATGGATTCCCAGATGAAGCCACCGTAGAAACAGTCTATGATAACCTTGATTTCCAGAGGGGTGTGCAAGCCTTTCTCAGGTCGCTGCCAGCCGCAGCGCTCTATGGCCTGCGCAGGGGTATCCGGACTTACGGGCCGGACAACCAAACCGTAATTTTCACAGAATCGTTTAGTGACTCTCGCCAGCTCGCCTTCGTGCCGAACTGTGAAACCGTCTACACATGTGCTTGGCTTGACACAAAAGGTGGCCCTCTGGTCATAGAGTTGCCACCGAACGTACTTGGCTTCATCAACGACTTCTGGGGCCGCAACGTGGTCGATCTGGGTATGGCCGGACCCGATGTGGGCCGGGGCGGCAGGTATTTGTTATTACCACCGGAATATACAGATGCTTCAACTGAGGGCTATTTTGTTGCTCATTCTTCAACTTACGGTAACTTTATTTTCTTTCGCGGTTTTGCCCTTGGTGGCGATCCAAAGAAGGCAGTCGAAGATTCAAAAACTTACTTTCGCGTTTACCCACTGGTCGATCTCTCAAATCCACCTGAGATGAACTTTGTGAATATTGCTGGAAAGTACTGGAATACCATCCCCGCTGCCGACACTTCTTATTTTGAGCAAATCGCACAGGTTGTGACAGAGGAGCCAATCAACGCCATTGATCCTGAGACACGAGGGCTGCTTGGAACCATCGGAATCCAGATAGACCAACCATTCGATCCAGATAAACGGATGAAAAAGATACTGGCCGATGCTGTTTCAGTTGGCAATGCTACCGCACGTGCGCTTCGCTTCAGCACGCGCAACCAAGATGTTTACTATTATCCAAATAGCGCATGGAAGATGCTCTTTGTAGGTGGTGATCCCGGTTTCTCGCCCGATGGAGTACTCGATCCCGATTCACGGGCGGCTTTTTTTTATTGCGGTTGGGGAATCACACCCGCCATGGCCACAATGATGGTTGGCAAAGGCTCGCAGTATGCCATCGCGGAGCATGATGCCTCTGGTAATTATTTGAATGGTGAAAGGACTTACAGTTTGCATTTACCACCTAACATACCTGCAAAGGATTTCTGGTCGGTTATAATCTATGATCCACAGACACGTAGTATGTTGCAGACAGACCAACAATATCCCAGTATCAACAGTCAGAAAGATGACCTTGTTGTTAATCCTGATGGTTCGGTTGATATTCATTTCGGCCCTAAACCACCTTCAGATAATAATGTCAATTGTTTGCAGACCATTCCCGGTAAAGGCTGGTTTGTTTGGGTCAGGCTGTACGGTCCACTTGAACCATGGTTTGACAAAACATGGCGACCAGGTGAGATAAAATTGGTGAAGTAACTAATTCGGAAAGTTAAATAGAGCCTTGAAGGAGTTTATTATTACAGTTTGAAGGTAGGTGATGCTGTTGCCAATGGGAAGATGGTGAAGGTGAGGGTTGGGACTTGATAATTATTTAATTTGAGTGTCGATACGTTCATTTAAGAGATAGGATAATTCATGAGGGGTAATATAACCTGTTAATGTTTCACCTGTGTTAGGATTTACCCAATCAGTGGCGCTGTGAGGGAATATCCATTCTTCATATTCTTCAACCATTCTGACATTACATTCGTAAGGCATGTTTGTTGGTAAATTGAATCCAAAACGATCAAAAAGTCTCTCATGCCTAAAAGCTGATAGAATATTGTAGAATGCACGTGCATATATCATGGGCGGCTTTTTTCTATTCCCCCTTTTTTTCATGTCAGGATCAGTAAATATTTTACTACCATATTTGATTGTCTCGACTAAGTCTCTTTCTAAATCTTTTACAGGTCTAATATCTTGAGCACCTGGATTTGTATACTTATATCTATATTCATGCTTATTTTTTGGCCTCCATTGTTTTACCCACTCCTTCTTTAATAATTGAGCTGTAGCTTTGTTAGGAACAATAATGTGAAAATGTGGATTGTAGGTTTTTGCTTTTGGATTGAAATTGCATTCTAATGATTTAATCCCCATTATCTTTATACCTTTTCCTCTTCTATATCTTGATTTGCATCGATTGTGAATTAACTCGAATGCTCTTTTCATTCCCCAAACCCAACGATCTAATTTATCGGCTTTACAGCTTTTAACGGTTAGAGTTACAAAATGTGGATCTTCCCATGTTGAAATTTCTGGGTAATATTTATTAATAATTTCTGCTTTCCTAATGGACGTGCATACTGAACAAAATCTATTCTTACAATATCTGCTAAATAATCTATTATCAGTAATAATAACACTACTTTGACAATAGTAAGTGTTCCATAATGAATTTATCATCTCAGCATCACCTTTCTCTTTAGCAACGTCAATTAGTTCACGAATCAACTTTCTTGTAATTACTTTCTTCTTGGCCCTATTTATTAAAGATGGGTTATTGATAATATCTGTTCCTATCCCCGATATATACGGATTTGAGGATGAATATCCAGAATTATGTGTTTCACTTTGTGCTAATGTATAGATCGGCTCTCCCGAAGAGGTTATAATTGCTGTTGCTAACATCTTCTTACCTCCTTCTGCTTTTTAATAGCCGATCTTCAGCTTCATTTTCTATTTCAGCATTAGTCTTCTTCCTTCCAGTTTTGAGATATGCGATAAGCTCCGACTTCAGGAAGTAATTCTGCCCGAAACGCTTCATTACAGGTATGTCGCCTTTGGAGATATGCTTATAGATGGTAGCTTTAGAAACATGCAGAAATGCTGCACACTCTTCAACAGTTAGTAGCTGTTCTTCATCTTGTATTGAATGATTATTTTTCTGAAGAATTAACGACTTCAACTCTTCGAGTTTATGACCCACCTCGGATATTGCTTCAGGTAACTGATCAAACGATATAATTCGTTCCATGCTAAGAGAAATTTTGTTATCTCTTGCAATATTCTAAACGGGTTACGGGTTACGGTACGGGTTATGCTTATATTTAGTGGTGACTCTCTCGGTGCTGTTCAATTTCAAATTTGAGCCTATCGATGTCATCCTGAGCGGTTTGCAGAGCTGTTTTATTTGCTTTTATATACGGTAAAATATTTTTTATTCTATCAGGAGGTAACGGTGGATACTTATCACTCCAATTAGTTTCTCCATATTTGTTGAGCTTACCATTAATTCTGTTCCTAGTTATATTTTCCTCTTTTTTCAATGAATTAGTTGTAGTTCTTTTGCCCTTTGGATTAGTGATATTATTGGTATCGATGAACTTTTCTATCTCCTTTATTTTAACACCTTCTATCTCTCCTGCTGAATATAAGTAATAAAATACTATACTCCAGTCTGAAACAGAAAGTCCTGCTTCAGCTGAATGACTTTTTTTCAAACCATGAATACTTTCAATATATTCTAAATATGATTTGGCATATCCATTGATCTCAGCCATTTCTTTTTCATTGAGATACGTATTAAGTTTTTCTGAGAATTTAATATTATCATTTTCATTGTTAATGTGTAATGCGTAAAATTCTTTATCTAGATCTCTTAGTGAAGACCCAGGTTTAATTGTTTCGATCTGTTTATATTCTAGAAGGCATCGACTATAATACTCATCAAATATCTCTTTCTCACTTCTTCCATAGTTTCTTAAAACGAATGCCATAATGCCTTTAACTATGATTGGGCAGTTAGTTGTAGTTCGTTTGGCTGGAGATACCACCCACTTAGTATCATTCTTTTTATTTAATCGTAGTAATTGATACCAGTTGTTTGCACCATCATAAAGCATTTGGGCACTTTCACCATTCTTCCAGTAATCAATAATGGCTTCATTCTTTATGATATTAAGTTTATTCTTCATAAGCAATCCATGTAATGATCATCAATTCCCCTGCTTAATACTTTTACTATTTTTCTTTTAGCTTGAAAGAAAACTATATTAATCAAGAATAAAATTAGAAAATAATTAATAAAGATGGCATGAAAAAAATAACTAAAGGTATGATGTGGTTTAATAAATAAAATGATTAAGAAGTCTAAGAATGGTAATGTATTTGCAATCAAAATGTGCAAATAGTGTGCAAATAAAAAAACCACCTACTTTTATAATTAAGGTAAGTGGTTGATATTCTGCGTGGAGCATATCGGACTTGAACCGATCACCTCCTGACTGCCAGTCAGACGCTCTAGCCAGATGAGCTAATGCCCCGTTTGAGGCTGCAAATGTAAAAACTTTTGAATAAATGATACATTTGCCAAAAGGAATTTTTATGATGAAACGTTTATTTGTCGCCGTAAAAATTAAGGCAGGTCAG
>PKSW01000261.1 GCA_002869465.1 Marinilabiliales bacterium | reverse complement strand
GGTGTTGGTCTGTTCTGAATCAGGAAAAAGCCCAATGCTAAAAATATCAGGATAGCAGCCGCTGCTCCATACCAGTAATAACCAATGTATGTCTTCTTTTTAAGCGAATCCTTATCCTCAAAAACGATGTCCTCTTTTTTCAGCAGAAGCGATGCGTGGCTTTGAAATTCCTTTTCCACATGCGGGTTTGCTTTAAGAAATGACAATAACGAGGCTTTTTCATCTGCTTGCAGGTCATTTTCATAAAATGCGATAAAGGTTTCTTCGTAATTTTCCTCATCTATGCCATTAAACGCAACTATTTCAGGTTTTTTTAATGTTTGCTTTGAAGAAAAAGTAATTTCTGATGTATCGAGTTTAATATTTTCAAATTCTTCGAACTCCAATTTCAGAATAGGATGATCTTCAAGAAATAAATCCAGCTCAAGCTTCTGAGCATTAGTAAGCTTACCATCGTAAAAGTCGATGAAGAAGATTTCGTAATTATTTCTGTTGATCTTCATTATTCCTTCAAATTATATCACCATGTCAATGCTGACGAGGTATTTTTTTAACGACATCCTGGCCCTGTATATGTATACTTTAACCTGCGCTTCAGTAAGATCAGTGATCTCTCCTATCTCTTGGTACGAGTAGCCTTCATAATCCCTTAATAAAACCACCGATTTCTGAATGGCAGGTAATTTCTCCAATGCCAGATCTAGGATCTCTTTTATGTCTGAATAACTATTTCCGTCACCTTCATAAGTGTTGCTTACATGATCATTCATTTCCTGCTCGCTCCAGCTTTTCTTCCGTGTCAGATCAATCATGCTGTGATAAGCCGTTGTGAACAGGTAGGATTTACTTTTGGCAAAATTTACATCTTTCCGTTTCAACCACAATTTTAAAAATGACTCCTGCACCAGGTCACGCGCCAATTCCGCATTCCTGATGTTCTTCAACAGGAATCTGTAAATCCCGTCAGAGAACTCATCAACACAATGGTTGTATTCGCGTATTGTCATGAAGTGGTAAAAATGTTGCTTATAACCTTAGGACGTAATAAGGCATTTATTTGTTACAAAGCAACTAAAAAACTTTGGTTATTGAAATGTAGAATTTGAAGATTATTTGTGATTTGGCGTTTGTGATTTCAGAAACAACAGACCTAATCATTCAATCGCAACACCACGAGAAATGCTGATTGGGGTACTTCCACATTACCCACCTGACGCATGCGTTTTTTACCTTTCTTTTGCTTTTCAAGGAGCTTGCGTTTACGGGTGATGTCGCCACCATAACATTTGGCGGTTACATCTTTCCTAACAGCTTTAACGGTTTCGCGGGCAATAATTTTGGCGCCAATTGCTGCCTGGATGGCAATGTCAAATTGTTGACGTGGTATAAGTTCTTTAAGTTTCTCACAAATTCTTCTTCCAAAATCATAGGCATTATCGTGGTGAATTAGTGTAGAAAGGGCATCCACGGATTCGCCATTTAAAAGGATATCCAGTTTAACAAGCTTCGCAGGTTTATATCCGGTAATATGATAATCGAAAGATGCATAGCCTTTCGAGATGGATTTGAGTTTATCATAAAAATCAAAAACAATTTCTCCAAGGGGCATTTCCATGCTCAGTTCCACACGGTCCGTGGTCAGGTATACCTGGTTTTTCAACTCCCCTCTTTTATCGAGGCATAATTTCATTATGGACCCGATATAATCGGAACGGGTAATGATCTGCGCTTTGATATATGGTTCTTCAATATGCTCAATGTATTTCTGTTCCGGTAATCCTGAAGGATTATGGACTTCGATCCGCTCCTGTTTATTGGTCACCACTTGGTAAGAAACGTTCGGAACTGTGGTGATCACATTCATGTCAAATTCTCGGTCCAGGCGTTCCTGAATAATTTCCATGTGCAGCATTCCTAGGAAACCACACCTGAAACCAAATCCCAATGCGGCTGATGATTCAGGCTCCCAGGTAAGCGATGCATCATTCAATTGCAACTTTTCCATGGAAGTCCGTAATTCTTCATATTCATCCGGATCAATCGGGTAAATACCGGCAAATACCATGGGTTTTACATTTTCAAAACCTTCGATGGCTTTGGCGCATGGCCTTTCAACATGGGTGATGGTATCCCCTACTTTTACTTCCTTTGATGTTTTGACACCTGAAATAATATAGCCTACATCGCCTGTGCGTAAAACACTGCGCTGTTCAGGCTTTAAACGCAACACCCCAATTTCATTGGCTTCGTATTCCTTTTTGGTATTGACGAATTTCACCAGGTCTCCTTTTCGGATTTCCCCGCTAAATATGCGGAAATAGGCAATAATCCCCCTGAAGGAATTGAAAACCGAATCAAAGATCAGGGCTTGCAGCGGTGCTTCAGGATCACCCTTAGGAGCGGGCACTTTATGGATGATATGTTCCAGGATTGTATCCACTCCGTAGCCCGTTTTACCACTGGCTTCAATAATATCTTCATAATCACACCCCAGCAAATCTATGATTTGATCTTTAACCTCTTCGGGCATGGCATTATCCAGGTCCATCTTGTTCAAAACCGGAATAATTTCCAGGTCGTGTTCAATAGCGAGGTATAAATTGGAAATGGTTTGTGCCTGTATGCCCTGGGTGGCATCGATGATCAATAGCGCCCCTTCGCAGGCGGCAATAGATCTTGAAACTTCATAGGAAAAATCAACATGGCCTGGCGTATAGATCAAGTTAAAAACATACTTCTTACCCTCGTATTCGTAATCCATCTGGATGGCATGACTTTTAATGGTAATGCCACGTTCACGTTCCAACTCCATATCATCCAATACCTGTTCCTGGCGGTCCCTGTCAGTAACTGTGCCTGTAAGCTCCAATAAACGGTCGGCCAGGGTACTTTTACCGTGGTCAATATGGGCTATAATACAGAAGTTCCTGATTTGTTCCATGCGCGCAAAAATACGATTTATTTTGTGAATTTTAATGTCTCAGCCAAAAGACTTATCTCGCTGATTATCAGCTATAATTTAGTTATTATACAGAATGTTATTCAGTTTTTCGGTAGCTTCTTCCCAGCTATATTGCTGTTTGACAAATGTGAAACCATTTTCAGCAATTTTTTGGTATAGGGTTTCGTCATTTAATAAGTTCAATACATGTTGCGCCAGTGAAGGCGCATCCTTACCAATTAGAATGCTTTCTCCATCAACCGCCTGCAGTGCATCGTTAGCCAAGGGTGTGGTGATGGATGGTACTTTCATCGACATGGCTTCCAGCAATTTATTCTGAAGCCCGGTGCCAATTTGCATAGGAGCGATAAAAACTTTCGCCCCGGCATACGAATCGCGAATATCGTCCAGCCAGCCGGTTACAACGACTTGATCTGATTTTAATGAAGTGACCCTTTTATCGGGAGTTGCCCCCGCGATCATCACTTTTACACCGGGTTTTTCTTTCCAAACTAGCGGCATGATCTTATGGACCAAAAATTCAGCAGCATCAACATTTGGCGGGTAAGCCATATTTCCGGTAAATACCAAATCCATACTTTTTGTTGAATTCCTTGGTGAAAAAAAATCATGATCGACACCATTGGGAATGACATGAATTTTTTCTTTTTCAGGATGCGGGATCAAATCACGGTCAGGAATGGAGATGATCGTTTTATGGTCAAATAAACCAAAGATCCTTGCCTCGTATTTCAGCAAACGCTTATATTCCAGCCTGAATACCGGTTTGGTATAAAAAGGGGCTTTTTCCATCCTTCTTTTCACTCCATAGGAAAACACATCCTGATAATCAATAGTTTTTGGAACTTGCGAGTGCTTTACATATTCAGCTGTTCGCAATAGCTGGCAGTAGATATGGTCCGGCTTGTATTCCTCAATAAGTTTGTTGACCTTGCTGGCTGCTCTGCAACTATAAAAATAACCCACTTGAAGCGGCAGGCCTTTTAAGAAGGCCTTGAATATATTCCAGATTCTTCCCGCAATGGGTATGTCAATAAAATTAATGGAGCGGCAATAGGGCTGCAGGGCACTAAAAGCATCCCGTTTGTTCAGTCTCCTGTTGGGATTGAGAGCGCACAGAACAACCTCATTTTTTTTCGACAATTGCACCACCTGGTGAAAAGCCCTTAGTTTATCACCTTTTTCGAGGGGGTAAGGTACGCGGGAAAGTAGAACAAATAACCTCATTGAATCAGATCAAAATGCAAAATTAAAAATTAAACAATCGTTTGCATCGCTATTTTATAACTTCCCTGTAAAAATCAACCATCTGTTCAATAAGTAGTTTATTATTATGCTGTTGGAGGATTAATTTCCTGGCATTTTCTCCCATTTTCTTCGACCTTACCGGGTCAGCATACAGCCATTTGACTGCTTCCAGAAAAGTTTGTTTATCATCGGCAATCATAATATTCTCACCATTCGTATAGTTAATTCCTTCTGCACCAATGGTGGTGGATATAACGGCACGAGCCTGCGCCATGCTCTCGATGATCTTGATGCGGATACCGCTTCCTGAAAACAAGGGTGCAATGGATATCGCCTTTGATTTGATGAACTCATACGCATCCGGCACTTCTCCCACAACTTCCACATTTTTAAGCTGTAACTGATTGATCCAATCGGGCATACCCCGACCCGCAAGGTATAATTTAAGTTTTGGATATGATTCATGTATCAGTGGCCAGGCTTCATCCAAGAACCACTTGACACCTTCAATATTGGGTACCCAGTTCATCGACCCGATATGAAATAAAGCTTGTTCAGGATCGCCATAAGCTTCCAATTCAATTTGTGTTGGATCAACACCAAAAGAAATGGCTTTTACTGGTGTTTTCGTGTTACTGGTAAAAAATGCTGCATCCACATGGGAAATGGGAATAATTCCGTCATATTTTTCAAGACTGCTGTACTCATAATTTTTTAAAGTTCGCACCAGGTGTTTTAGATACCATTTTTTAATGGGATTCTTTGTGCTCTCCATGATCCGTTGCCAGATCATATGTTCAATATTATGGGCCCGCAAAAAAATCCTGGCTTCAGAATAGGTACGAATGGTTCCGATATAAGGCGTCATATAGAGCGTTTCGATCTGTACGATATCAAAACGATCTCTGTTCAATATTTCGATCAGTTTCTCATTAAAAGCCTTTGAAATAAACCGTTCAACATGATATGATTTATTTGAGAATAAATTCAAAAAAGCATTTACAGGCTTTATAGAGAGATCAACATAGGCTAGTTCGATTCCGCTTGTTTTTTTGTATTCCGAAGGTATGTCTTCAGGTTTGACCGCGTATTTATTTGAATTCACGGCCAGCACTTTCACCTGGTGCCCGGCCTCCAACAAACCCGTGATCAGGTTGTTCATCGCTATGGGGCCTCCTTCACCCGGTGGCCATGGCGATTTATTACAAATGAAAAGTACTTTTAAACTATCCGGCATCAGGACTTTTTTTCTTGAATATATTGAATTTTTCCAGGGTTTTCTTCCAACTTTCAGAATCGAGTAAGGGTGCATCCGTCGTAGCTTTATATGTGAGGAATAAACCAATTGGTAGAATGATGATGGTGGAGAGCCACACCCCAATAATAACATTCCACTCTCCTGTTTTGGCTGCTTTTTCACCTGTCATCGAAACGATATGATAGAAAACAAAAAACACAACCGAAACCACCACAGGCAATCCGAGCCCGCCTTTCCTGATAATAGCCCCCAGGGGTGCACCAATAAAGAAAAACAACAAACAGGCAATAGACAGCTTTAACTTCTGATGCCATACCACCTCGTGTTTGGTGATCACCTGACTGCGCGTATCAAATTCATTTGCATAATTATATGCATCATCCTTGGCATTGCGGGCGTTGTTTTGTGCCAGGTCAACAATTTCAATCAGAGCTTCTTTTCCAAAGTTAATTTTGAAAGGATACTTCAAGATGTCTTTTCGGGTTGTATCATCATAAAGCGAGTCCCTTTGCACCAATAATGAATCGATAATCGTGTCATTTTTCCCAAAGTAACTATATCCTTTGATGAATTTTTCTTTGTAAAAATTAATTCTTTCAATCATCTGTAAACTCAACGAATCAATAGATTTATTTAGTTGTTTGATATTCAACATTGTATAATGCGACTTAAAAAGCTCTTCATTGGTCCTGTTCAGTTGAAACTCTGTCAGGTCGAAGGTCATCTCCTGTTTACTGAATTTCATTCTTTCAAAGGGTCTGGTCTCCTTAAATCTTTTTTGATCCGTGATTTCCATGTACGTATAGCCGTCATACAAAGTAAATATAACCCTTTTCTGATCAGGTGTCAATTCCATCAAGCCTTTCTTCGCGGTTGTTACTTTTGTATTTCCTAATTTGGCTGAATGATCATAAATCTGTACATCATAAATTGTTTTATTATCCTTATCCTTCTCACCGATCCGTATGACAAAATCATTCAGGTCGTCCTCAAAAACCCCGGCTGTTAAGTTAAAAGCCAGCTTTTGTTGCTTCACATCAAAAAGTAAAGAACCAAATTTCAGGTTTGCTACCGGTAGTATATAATTTGAAAACAAAAAGGCCGCAATGCTGGTAATAATAGCTACATAAATAAGTGGTTTCATCGCTTTTCTGAGTGAAATGCCTGCCGATTTCATGGCTACCAGTTCATAGTGTTCGCCCAGGTTACCAAAGGTCATTAACGAAGAAAGTAAAATTGCCAGAGGAAGTGCTAAAGGAACAAAAGTGGAGGATGCATAAAACATCAATTTGGCAATGATGTACATCTCAAGTCCTTTGCCTACCAGGTCATCAATATAAAGCCATAAGAATTGAAGCAGCAATATGAACAAAGCAATAAAGAATGTAAAAACAAACGGCCCTAAATAGGATTTGAGCATATACACATGCAGTCTTTTCATCCCTTGAAATTGTTGAATTGCAAATATAAGCCGTTTATTTTT
>PKSW01000074.1 GCA_002869465.1 Marinilabiliales bacterium | reverse complement strand
CGTATTCAACACCATCACAGGCAGCGATGCCGAATTGGTTAAAAATTATGATCACCAAGGTAACCTGAAAAATTACAGCCTGGAAGGACAAAGCTTTGTTGTTAACCGGAAACTGCCCGTAGGAAGGTCATCTGATTAAAACTATTTTTTTCAGGGCTGTAACAAAAACAAGGGCAAGTTCGTCTTACCACCAAACATTAAAATTGATGAATTATGACAAGAATTGAACATGTATTATTAATACTGACAGCTATTATATGTATTTCGCCTGCCATGGCGCAGGTTTCCGGTAAAGGAGAAATTGTTAAACAGGAAAGGCAGGTGGGCCAGTTCGATGCAATTGATATCGGTGGTGGACTGGAAGTTGTTTTACTTCAAGGAGATGACTACAGCGTGGTTATTGAAACAAACGCCAATTTGCTGGATCAAATCGATGTCGTTTTAAAAAATACCACCCTCTCATTTGAGTACAATAAAATTAAACGATATGATGAATTGAAGTTCTATATCACTACGCCGGATTTTAAAATGATCAAAGCATCGGGAGCATCGGAAGTGATGTCGCCAGAAACACTTAAAGGAGAAGACCTGGAAATAATTGCCAATGGCGCATCTGAAGTTAAACTTAAGCTGGATTATAATAGCGTTGTTACAAAAGCAACCGGTGCGTCTGAAGTAAAACTGGAAGGGAAAGCTACATCCCATGTTATTGAGGCCAGTGGCGCTTCCGAAGTGAAGGCAAAAGAATTTGTAACGGAAAGTACAGTTGCATCAGCTAGTGGCGCCAGTGAAGTTTTTGTAAATACCAGTTCCAATTTAACTTACGATATCAGTGGCGCTTCTGAAGTAAAATATTTGAATACACCAGAGTCGCTGATCGTCAGGTCCAATACAGGAGAAAAAAATGTAGTAATAATTAATGACACGATACGGAAAGCTGAAGTCTATACCTATAGTGATACAACCACCGTAAAGGTTGGGGGGTTGAATGTTGAAGTGATTGATAGCGATACGACACGGGTAACTGTCGGCAGGCATACAATTATAGTTGATGAAGATGGAAATGTTAGTTATGAAAAATGCAAAGTAAAACGGTTCAATGGCCATTGGGGTGGTGTAGAATTAGGTATTAATGGGTATGTAACCCCTGATTTTAATACAGACTGGGGTGTTGAAAATGACTACCTGAACCTCCAATATGAGAAATCGATGGCAGTTAACCTGAACCTGTACGAACAGAATATCGCCCTAAATAAAGCCAAAAATATGGGATTCGTAACCGGAATTGGTATGGCTTGGGTAAACTATCGGTTTAACTCTACCACTTATTTGACCCCTGATAATTCGCAGATAAATGGTTATTATATGGTAAATCAGAATGGACAAAATCTGTCCGTAAGAAAAACCAAGCTGACAGCCATGTATATCACGGTTCCTTTTATGTATGAAATTCAGACCAAAAATACTAATAGGTTCAAACGCTTTCATTTTGGAGTTGGCGTGCTAGGAAGTGCAAGGGTCAGAACCCATACAAAAATATATTTCAATAATGCAAATGAAACCTATTATTTACAAGACCCCGGAACAGGTATAGTTGACGAACAATCGTACAATACACCCAACGCAAGTCAGCGAAATATTGTAAAAAACTACAACAGCTTTCATATGCAACCTTTCAAATTTGAAGGTATGGTACGGATAGGCTTTAGCGTGATCAATCTTTGGGCAAATGTAGGCCTAAACCAATTGTTTGTAAAAGATCGAGGCCCCGAATTATATACTTGGTCAGCAGGAATTACAATTGTCGGGTGGTAAAATTTTGCTTATACCTGCAATTAACTGGCCCCATCGCAAAAAGGATGGGGCTTTTTTTTATTTTTGCAGGGCTTATCAATAAAAATTTGCACTATGTCAGGACACAGCAAATGGTCAACAATTAAAAGAAAGAAAGGCGCATTGGATGCCAAGAGATCGAAGATCTTTTCTAAACTCATCAAAGAGATAACTGTAGCCGTAAAAGAAGGTGGACCTGATCCGGAAGGAAACCCCAGGTTGCGTTTAGCCATAGCAAATGCGAAGGGGCAAAGTATGCCGAAAGACAATATTGAACGTGCTATTTCGAAGGGAAAAGACAAAGATTCGGCCAATTTTACCGAAGCCACTTATGAGGGTTATCTTTCACATGGTATTGCGGTATATGTTGAAACACAGACTGATAATTCGCAACGAACCGTTTCTAATGTTCGCGCTATTTTTAATAAATACGGGGGCAGCCTGGGTACCAATGGATCACTCAGTTTTTTATTCGATAGAAAAGGCATATTTTCTGTGCCCAAAGGTGAAATTGATCCCGATGAATTTGAACTGGAAGTAATTGATGCCGGGGCTGAAGATATTGAACTGGACGATGAAGGGTTTTTCCATATCACAACTTCGATGGAAGATTTCGGAAGCATGATGAAAAAATTAGAAGAGTTGGGTATTGAACCGGAGTCGGCGGAACTTCAGCGCATTCCGCATGAAACCAAAACACTTGATAATGAATCGGCTCTTAAAATTCTGAAGGTGATCGAATTGTTTGAAGACGATGATGATGTTCAGCAGGTATTTCATAATATGGAAATGACGGATGAACTTATGGACGAAATGTAAGCGAACTAAACTGAATATTCACTAGTTAATTCAAAACTATGCAAGTATTATTACCTTATCTACATTTTATAGGCATCATGGTGATCATGGGATCTTTGATTTCTGAACACCTGATGTTGAAACCTAGAATTTTAAAGCAACAGATCAAATCCCTTGCCGGTGTGGATCTTATTTATTGGTTGGCCATAATAGTGGTGCTGGCTTCCGGTTTACTGAGATGGCTGGTTTTCGACCCGAAAGGTGTTGACTTTTTTAGCAAAAACCCGCTTTTTCATATCAAACTGACAGTGTTCTTTATCATGGTTATTCTTTCACTGTTTCCCACAATGAAACTTCGCAAATGGAATAAACAAGCCCGGCAGGGAAATCATTTGGATGTCAGTGATAGAGACATTAAAAAGCAGTTGATGTTCATCCGGATTGAACTATTGCTATTGGCCATTATTCCATTATTGGCAGTTATGGTAGCCCTGGGGAAAGGATTTTAAATTATTCTTAAACTTATTAAAAGATAGCCATTGTAGTTAAAAAAAAGAGGTGTAATTGGCGAGACAATTTCCAAATACACCTCTTAAAGAATTAATTTGCTATGTTTTGCTTATATCTATCCTTTTTTTAACTGGTCACGGATTTCAGTCAACAATTCAACTTCTTTTGAAGGAGCCGGAGGCGGAGCAGGTTTTTCTTCTTCTTTTTTCTGCATATTATTGTAAGCCTTCACCACCATAAATATGGCCAAAGCAACAATTAAAAAAGTAATGATGGTATTTATAAAAACACCATAACTGATCGCCACTTCACTTACAGCCGGTATAATTACCGTGTCGCCTTCTACAACTGCTACCACTTCATCTTTTAATACAAATTTTAGTTCGCTGAAATCAACACCGCCGAGTAACATCCCAATGGGCGGCATGATAATATCATTTACCAATGACTTAACAATGGCTCCGAAATAGGTTGCTAAAATCAAACCTACGGCCATGTCGATAACACTACCTTTGTTAATAAAGGCTTTAAATTCCTTGATCATTCCCATGATTTTTGTTTTTTGGTTAGTAATAGTTTGTGGGCTTGCTTTGAAGGATTAAAAATAGGAAAAAAATCAATGAGTTGAAGATTTCAGCATTTCGGTGTTCAAAAAGGCATAATTTTATTGAATGGATGAAATGTATTGCTTTCGAGATGAAAAGATAGCAATCTTCTTATTAGTCTTTAGCAGAGGCCTAAAATAGGAAATGCTACACGCACCACTTGATAATTTGCAGTGTGTATAGCATTCCCGATATACTGTGTTAGCTGTTATTCGGCCATCTCAGCGGCTTCTTTTTCAGTAAGCGCTAACATGATGGATGAAGTATCATAGAAACCATATTCTCTGACAATTTTGTTATCGACAAACTGAAGAGCCAAGTGCACTGGGACTATTAATTCCGCATTTGTTCCGGTAACAGTGGCTTCCCAGGTACTCCAGAAATATACCCAAGTTTCATTATTATCATCCAGTACCATTTCAATATAAGTCTCGTTCTCATTGAATTGATATGCGTTGAGATTTTGGATGGTTTGCCTTAAAGCTTCCTGCTGTTTTTGGGGTGAAACGCCCTGAGTCGTATTATGAAACACTTTAGCAGTATCAGAATAATGACTTAACCAACTGGTCCAGTTTCCTGATTGGTAATCTTTCAGCAATGCTTTGGTTACATCTGTTTCTGCTGAGTTTCTGAACCATCGCTGAGGTTCAGTTTGCTGGCAGGCTGTAAAAATGGCTACAACCATACCCAATAGAATCAATTTTTTCATAGTTTAAGGAGATTAGTGTGTATTTGAATTGTGTAAAGTTATTATTGCTGTAATAACTTAAATTTCGCAGCAAGATCAGCTTATTATTTAATAAAAGTGATTGGGATATAACTATTTAACAGTATTTTAACGTTCTATTGCAAAGTATTACAGGAGATATTACTTCATGAGTTGAGACAGTTTTTAATGAGTATAACGATAGCATCTGCCGCAAGTAAGGTAAGGAATCCCAGTTTGTTTTTAAGTTTTGCTTTGACCCAGTTTACAAGCCTTTACGATTCATGAATTCAGAAACAAAAGGTTTGGCTCGTGCAGCATCCGATTCCCTGATATATAAATCAACAGCCGAAGGTATACCACCGAAAAAACCGGCAGCATTTCCCGATTGAAAATCATTTTTGATCATGCAAGAAATACCTTTTTCTTCAAGTTCTCCTTTGAGTAGGATGACGGATACTTCGGTTCCCGTATAATCCTGATGAGGTCTTTTTGAGTTTTCATTTTTCACTTTTTTAGGTTCATTCCATGTACCAAATATAAGAAATTATGATGCATCTTTATAAGTCTCTGAGACTGAAAAAGTAGTATACATTTAAATAGCATAATTATTTTCTAAAAGCTTGATTTTATATTGAATTTATTGTTTATTATTGCATGCTTTTTTGAGAACGGATAAGCGGATTGTAACATATTGTATAACAAATAATTATAACTGGTTCTATTTAAATATTTTTAATTAAACAGAAATGATACGTAAAAAATTGCATGTTTCGAAATCAACCACGATCACGGATGATTTTGAAGAACCTCCACCACTGAATGGAAATAACCATTCATCTATCATTTCATTCTTAGCCGGAATTCCGGTTTCATCACATCAAATTTCACGGAAGTCAATTCTTTTTAAGGAAAAGTATTTCCCAAACGCATCCATTGATAACTGGAACGATTGGAAATGGCAGATACGCAATAGTTTTGCTTCTTTTGAAGAATTGCACCGGATTTTGGAATTATCTGATGAGGAAATTGGTTTTAAGGAGCAAGCGTTAAATCTTCCCGTACGGATCACACCCTACTATGCCAGCCTACTGGATCCCGTTGATCCTATGCAGGCATTGAGAAGAACGATGGTGCCGGTGGTGAATGAACTAACCATATCCAAAGGTGAGGAATCAGACCCGCTGGGTGAAGAAGATGATAGCCCCGTGCCACTGATTGTTCATCGTTACCCGGATAGGGCATTATTCCTTGTTACAGATTTTTGTTCGGCATATTGTCGATACTGCACCCGTTCCCATATGGTTTCGAAGAAAAAACATGCGGGGTCGAAACTGATTGATAATGCCATCGCATATATTGCAGCACATGAAGAAATCAGGGATGTGATCATTTCAGGGGGCGATCCATTAACGCAATCCGATGAAAGGATTGAATACATTCTGTCGAATTTAAGGGCTATACCGCACCTGGAAATTATTAGGATTGGAACCAAAGTGCCGGCTGTATTACCTATGAGAATCACTGAAAAACTAACGGGAATATTAAAAAAATATCACCCCTTACTCATGAGTTTGCATTTTACCCATCCCGATGAGATGACCCCGGAAACAATGGAAGCATGCACCAGGTTGGCTGATGCTGGTATTCCTCTTGGTAGCCAAACGGTATTGCTCAAAGGAATTAATGACCATGTGGAGGTGTATAAAAAGCTGACACATCAGCTGCTTAAAGCAAGGGTAAGGCCTTATTATTTGTACCAATGCGACCCGATACCCGGTTCATCTCACTTTCGAACCCCGGTTGAAACAGGTCTTGATCTGATTCGTAACTTAAGAGGTTTTACATCCGGTTATGCCATTCCGCATTATGTGATTGATGCACCAGGTGGTGGTGGCAAAATACCTATATTGCCGGAATATGTTACAGGTCGTAATGATAAAGGTTTGCTGCTGAGGAATTACGAAGGAAAAGAATATGTATACCCAGATCATGGGGAAGGTACTTCAGGAATTTCACTTAAAAAATTCAATCATGATGCATTTTAGTTTTGTTTCACACAAACAAGTTGATCCTGAAATCAGATGTTTCGCATCAGAAGAATTTTAAACGACCGGTCGGAAGCTGACCGGAGCGCCATACAACAATCGAGGGAAATACTCGAAAGCCAGTTTCCTGATATTGATAAAGCCAAGTTCGACCTGATCCCGCATCAGTTGCGTGACTCGCTGAAATACAAGCTACAAACATCACTTTATGTAGCTGAAACCAGGACAGGTACTGTTCAGGGATTTGCCCTCCTCATGTATGCGCCCGATTTGAATTTTACCTACCTCGATTTTATCGCAACGAAAAGAAATACCAGTCCAACTGGTATTGGAAGTGCCTTATATCAGCGATTAAGAGAAGAGTCGCAACATTTGGGTGTTAAAGGACTTTTTTTTGAATGTCTCCCTGACGATCCAAAACTTTGCCGCGATAAAAATTTACTCGAACAAAATAAAGCAAGGCTGAAGTT
>PKSW01000355.1 GCA_002869465.1 Marinilabiliales bacterium | reverse complement strand
CTGGATGGTAATCTGGAAAGAATATTCCGCTTGCTGGGCTTAAAATATCCACCAGAGGAAATACTGACCATTTACCAGGGTTTACAGAGTAAGAAACCAGATATGCGGATTAATGCGGTTGAGTTTCTCGACAACCTACTGGAAACCAATTTAAAAAGGGTGTTAATACCTATCGTTGAAACCGTGTTTCTTGACCATATTTCAGAAAGTACCTTTAAAAATCTGAATGTGAAGATTCCTGATGAATTTGAATGTTTATCTATGCTGCTGGCAGGAAAAGATAATAAAATAAAACTGGCAGTATTGTATTTGATCTCGCAATCGAAAAATACCCGTTACTTAACGCTTGTTGAAAAATACGCGAATGATGACAATCCTAAGATCAGAAATTTCTCGGGGCAGGCGATTGCATCATTGAATAATAATTAGTTATTATTTCCTAACGATCTTATCTATTTGTGAAGCAATGGCAAAATGATCATTCGCTGAATTTTTCCTGAGTACATTAGACATTAAGGTTACCATGTAAATGGTACCATCGGGCTGCTCAACCACCACCACCGAATTCATGTAATTGTCCACGTTGCCCATATATTTTTTGCATTCAAATCCTTCTTCAGGCTTGCATTTATACAAACTTCCCGATTTGAAGTACACGGCAGCATCGGTAAGCGCTGTTGATGCTGCATAACGAATCCTGCGATCTGTTGAATACATGAGGCGTTTAATTTCAAGGCTCGAAGCCGGGTCAACAATTTCGCCACCTTCCATAGCTACCAAAAATTTCATCATGCCATAAGGGCTGGCAATAGTGCCACCTTCGCCGGGTACAATAGCTTTGGCATCTTTGGTAAACATACTGCCCAGTTTGAATTCTTCTTTTATAATACCCATATCCCGCAGTGGGTCGTTGACAACATGCATGGCGATCTCCTTTAATTCTGATTTTGGTGTATTTTTAAAAAAATCAGCTTCCTGCTCTGTTGTTGGAGGGTAATCAGCTCCAAAGGCATACATCAGCATGGTTTCTTTCCATACGATACTGGCTGCCCCGTTATTACTAGCCGAAATCATGTGATCAGCCCATTCATAAAGTGAGCAGGTATCGTTTTCAGTCACTACTTTTTTAGTAAGCTTCATTGTTTCCGGATCAAAGAATGGCGCTGTATGTGCATCATAATTGGCCCATTTACCTGCGCGAACCATCCTGTTTTTCATCACTTCCTGACGTTCCTCAAAGGAGTTCGGGTATAGCTTTTGCAATTCGTTAAATAAACCCGCAATCACAGCCAGCTTAGCAACACTTCCAGGCATAAATACTCTTTTTTCCTGACGGTACGCATACCTGATGGGTTTCCCTGGCGTAATATCAAGTACGCACAATGAATAACTTTCATCCATATTGGGAAAAAGTGCATTGATGGATTTTTGCAATGCTGGATTGGGAGGCGGGAACTTGATCAGGCTGTCACATCTGTCGCCCATTAAATTTAATTGAATTTCTTCCAGTGTTTTCTGGGCCCCCGGAACGGGTTTTTTATCATTGATCACACCTGTCATGATCAGTTGCAATCTCAATAACCTTCGAATACCGGTGAGTCCGTATCCATCATATGGGTATGCGAGAGATTCACCCTGAAGGGCAAAAAGCAGCATGGCTATGGCCATCAATTTTAGTATTTTCATATGGAATTATAATGATGTTTTTAGATAGATAGGCTTCCAAGCAGGCAATTCTGGTGTTATCGACAACAAATAAGCAGAACGGGTGGCATTTTTATTTTCGACAAATGGCCTGATCTGAAACAGCCAAACTTTATCATCTTTAAAACCAAGCTCAATATCGTGTGGACCAATGGATTTTGTATTTGCACTGCTTGCCATTTCTTTATTGATCTGTTTTGAGAATTCACGGATTTGGTCAAGGTTGGTCATGCTCAGGATGGGATCTTCAAAAGTCGCATATTTTTTTTCCAGGCCTCCTATTTCCGGAAGTGTATTGTAATTGGGTTCACGCGATGGTGATAAAAGGATGTTCTCTCCATCGTCTTGAAGCAAGTAAGATTCTGCTGACTGACCTTCAACAGCGCCTCCGGCACCGCGACTGAAAGCAACAGTCAGGTCATTGTTATTGTCGGTTAGAATTCCTTTGGTGATCAAAACGCCAGAGTAGTCCACATCAACACTCGGAATGATGAGGATTGATGGATAAACGTTTTCCGGGTTCAGCAAATAGCGTTGCCGCCATTTATAACTGCGTTCTGTATATGGAGAAGCCCAAACATCCTTGATGCCCTGTAAAATCTTCTCTTTTTCAGCGACATTGAAAATGGTCAGATTAAGCCCGGCACCTGTAAAGTCCTTCAGGTCCTCCATATTGGTGTCACTGCGCAGAAAAACGGGTATTCCGCCCGTGGGTTTACCCAAAACAGAAACAAACGATTGTTCGAGCAATGCAACGAATGCGGGCATCAGTTTCATGGCTTTGATATCTTTTCTCAAAATTTCCAATTCACCGAGCGTATATTTGTCAATCTCATCTTCCGTTTTTCCTTGTTGGCGCATTTCATTCGCCTGTTTGAAAGTAGCATTCAGAAAATCCCAATACGACAGTTTTTTACCCGGGATTTCCTGGTCCATATGTTGTTTGAAAATTCCGAACGGGATCACGATACCTTCCACTACATGTTCCGGAAACATCAGTTTTAACTGGCCGAGGTTGGCGGCCTTCGGGCCGCATTGGATGCCCGAATGCGATGCATTGATGTCGCGAAGGTTTAAAATTTTGGATTGTTGCAGATCAATCCGGTTAACAGGAACCCTTATTTTTTCTTCGCTTCGTTTTTTGGTTTCAAACAATTTTTTCTCTACCAAAGTCATCTGCTCAGCCGGTTTCATGATGACGGTACCTTTATTTGAGACAGCATAAAAAATCGTATTTCCATTATACTTTTTCAGTTCTTCGAGATTTTCTGCTGAAATAACGGCATTTGGAATGCCCAGGTTACGGGCGAGGAGTTGTACATGAGAGACCATATTTCCTTCCGTAACAGTTGCAATTCCTGCCACGGGTTTCAAATCGGCAGGGGGATGGTTAAATACGTAGATTTTATCACCGTAAATCATTGTTTCATCAGTCACTTCATTTATTACCACCAATTCGCCCATGGCATAACCTGGATTGATGCCCCGGATGTGGCTTTGTCCCTGAATGTCCATAACTTTATTCGAAAGATTGGCTTCCTGGGCAATAAACTCGCCCAGTTCACTGACACAATTTCCCAGGTACAGCAACAATGACGATCGGATCCTGTCATCGTTGAAACCATAAACAAGGGGTTCGAAACCTGCATACAGTTCAATTACATCTTTGTATACGCCCCGCGACATACCTGTGCTCCATTCCACCATACGTCTTGAAATTTCCAACCTCAGGTTGAGATCATCCAGGGTGATGGCAGGTGATAAAGGCGGTTCCAGTCCAGGTCTGATATTTTCCCATTCCCACATTTCGATATAACCGCATCCTGCGGAGGCCATCCCGAGATAATAAGTTTTAATGATCAGATCGCTGAGGGTGTTGTTTTCCCACTGTATGATATCCCTGAAAAGAATTTCTTCCAGTTTGATTGAAATATCCAGTAATGCCAGGCGACCTTCACTTTTTTTGATGTTGGTAAAATTATCGCGAATTACCCAAATTGTTTTTGATAATTCGATAATTTTCTGATCTGTAGTGAAACTATTGTAATTACTAATTAAAGTCTGGATTGATATACCGGGGTCCGAATCTTTAGGGATGTTCTTGAGGTATTTGTTCAGTGCATTCAAATTGGCAGGTTGATAAACAATTTCCATGTTATTGATCAGTTCATCCATTTTTTTCAACTGGGCAGATGAAAGCCTGGCCTCATTTGATTCCCTGAATTTTTTCACACTTACAATATCAATAGGTTCAGGCTGGCCATGAATTTTAACACGGATGTTTAAAAATGAAGGAACACTGTCAGAAATTTCTTTGGAGAGTGAGCGGATCAATTGTGTTTTGTTGTCATCGGCCTGGTGGGGAATATCTTTCGCAGCTTCACGAAGGAGGTAAAAATTTTGTTTGATTTTTGCATCATCGGTAAATAACCAGTTGAAAAATTCGATGCCCCAGGCTTCTTCATCTTCAGCCTGGAAAGCACCCCTGTAGTATTGTGCTTTTCGTAAGATCCATCCATCATCCGTCCTGAAAAGATAGTTTTGTAACTGATATTGCTTAAGTTGTGACTGGTAATTTTCCTCATCCCAGAATGCACTGAATTCAGTTGTTGCCAGTATCTGTCCGAGAAAAATGCGGTTGGTTTTTGCAAGTAAAGCAACTTCATCTTTGTAGCGGGCCCTTTGCACCCCTGGTTCGGGGCAACGTTCTTGTGGCAGTCGTGTTGTGCCATCTTTGCAGAACCATCTGATATCCTTGTATGGCCCTTTTGCATCCTTTTCATAACGTTCCACAAGGGTTTTTATATGATTGTTATCAACCTTTTGGGCAAAAATAAAAGCAGGTATCAGTAAGCTTAGTAAGATGGTAATTCTTTGCATGATTATGAGTAGAAATGCGGTTGTTTTTTAATAAAATGATTCTGTAGGATCACTTATTGCAAGAAATTAGATATTAAGAAAATCTAATGGATCCGAATATAAAGATACGCTAAATTACTTCGTAAATATCAGGTATAGCTTTTCTTTTTTTGAATAAACCTATTTTATCAGAAGAAAGGTATTTAATGAAGTTGTTTTATTTAGTAATCGGTCAGCCCCTCAGAAAATAATTGGCTCATTCGTTCCTCGTGTTTTTTTAACTGGTGTCTTAGCCACTTGAGCTCACGTTGCATTTCAGCGTGCTTTTCCCGCATATCAAGGATGATTTCTACACCTTCTTTATTAACGCCCAGGTCTTTATGAATACGAATGGCTCTTTCGCATCTTTCCATATTGTTAATATCAATGCAGACTTGTCGTTCATCATGTATTATCCTGACAAGTCCGAAATCGGCAAATTCTTGTATAAGTTCCACTGTTACCTGATGAAAATCAGCAAACTCTTCTATGGTGATCTGTCGTTTTATCGTGTTCATAATACATTATTTAGCGTTAAGTTTAGATAATTCCTTTACCAGTTCTTTTTCTTTTTCTGAAAGTCCGGTGGGTATTTTCACATGGATCTTAATATAAAGGTCACCGAAGGCATCTTTTTTACGGTACACGGGAAAACCTTTTCCTATAAGGCGAAGATTCGTGCCGTTTTGGGTTTCTGGTTTCACATTGATCTTTACCGTTCCTGATAAGGTTTGAACCTTCGATTCACCACCCAGCATGGCTGTATATAAATCAATAGTATGGATTAGATAAATGTCGTTACCCCTTCGCTCAAAACGGGGATCGGGATCGATTAATACGGTAATCAACAGGTCGCCATCAGATCCGCCATTCATGCCCTTGCCGCCTTTACCCTTGAGTTTTATTATCTGACCGTCTTTAATACCTGCCGGGATGGTGATACGTAAATTTTTACCGTTGACAGTAATTGTGTGCTTCGATTCATGAAAAACGGTTCGTAATGGAAGATGCATTTCAGCGGTAAAATCTTGTCCTTTCATTGATCGGCTCCGTGTCTGGCTAAAGCCACTGCCACTGAAACCACCGCCAAACATAGACTGGAAGAAATCGGAAAAATCGCCCATGTCGAATTCTTCTCTTCCCTGGCTGTAATATTTTTGTTGGCTCTGCTGCTGCCCGAACCCGCCTTGCTTGTTCCATGCTTCATGCTGCTCATCCGAAACTTTGGCCCAGTCCATGCCGTATGCATCGTATTTTTTTCGCTTCTTGGCATCACTCAGCACCTCGTTGGCTTCGTTGAGATCCTTAAATTTCTGCTCGGCTTCAGGATTGTCAGGGTTGACATCCGGATGGTATTTGCGGGCTAGCTTGCGGTAGGCCTTTTTAATTTCGGCTGCCGAGGCTTTTTTATCGACTCCCAGAATTTTATAGTAGTCTTTATATTGCATATTCAATTGTATCTGATGAACAAAATTATCAAATTCAGTGGTTAAGGTCAAGATGATCCGACAGATCCTTTCTGGATTGAAAGATTTGAACCAGGATATGATATAAAAATTCTGATCTAAAGTTTAAATGCCAGTTTAATACCCTCAATCGCCATGTCCGTGCCAATAATGGCCAGTATCAGACCCATTAATTTGCCGATCACTGCGATTAGATCAGGACCTACCTTTTTAACGATCAGGTTACTTGAAATGAAGGATAAATACGTTAAAAAGATCATCAGTGCGAAAACGGCCATAACGATGCCGATATGAATAAAACTGGCATTTGTAACGTAATTCATTGCCGTTACGATGGTACCCGGTCCGGCCAGTATTGGAATAGCCAGGGGTGAAATGGCTATGTCGTTATCATCCCCTTCATTTCCGGTACTGTGTACCTTTGATTTCTGAGACATGAGCATTTCAAAACCGACATAAAAAATGAGGATGCCTCCAGTTATTTTAAAAGCAGGAATTGTAATGCCAAATAAATCGAAGATGTATTTTCCTGCAATTACAAATGAGGCCACGATAAGCAACGCGGTTATTGATGCGATTTTTGCTATCCTCTTTTTAGTTACTTGATCTCTATCCTCAACAAGTCCTAGAAAAATGGGCGTGTTGGCGATGGGATTCATAATGGCAAAAAAGCCCACAAATACAGTTAAGGCATAGGTATACAGGTTCTCCATTCTTTATTAATTTAAAGCGAAGCCCGAAGTTTTGGCTCTATTAGGTTCACGATTTCAAACTGCAAATATAGCGAACCGGAATGATTTTGAATACAATAAAACTGCGTTGATGTGTTTTTCTTTAACTGAATGTGATACATCGGTTTGAATATGTTGCGTTTGGCATTTCAACGCTCCCAAACTTTCAATTTACTACTAAGTTTCTTTATTG
>PKSW01000151.1 GCA_002869465.1 Marinilabiliales bacterium | reverse complement strand
AGTTTTCCGAAACCTGGCAGGATATATTTAAAATAAAAATTGTACACATGCTTAAACGGAAAAGTTTTGGGTTTTGAGAATTCAAGGATAGCTGCATATCCGCCGGGTTTTAAAACCCTGTACATCTCTTTTAATCCTTTTTGCAAATCTTCAAAGTTACGTACCCCGAACGCCACAGTAACTGCATCAAATGAATGATCCTTAAAAGGCAGGTTTTCCGAATCTCCCAATTGCATTGCAATGATTTGATCCAGTTTTCTATTCTTTATTTTCTCTTTTCCAATATTCAGCATATTAGCCGCAATGTCGAGACCGATGATTTTTTCCGGGTGTAATTTACTGAGTTCGATGGCTAGATCACCGGTTCCGGTGGCTACATCCAGAATAACTTTGGGTTGGTAAGGCGCTAACAGTTTCCTTACTTTTTTACGCCAGCGAATGTCAATACCAAGCGAGAGAAAATGGTTTAAAAAATCATATTTGTGAGCAATGTCGTTAAACATGGCTTCCACTTTTAATTTTTTGCCAGTTGGGAAGGGTTGCTGTGTCATAGGTTATTTGCTAAGCGTGCGAATTACTTCGTCTTGAAGCTTGGTTTTGTTGATGGGAACAACGCCTACTTCTTCACAAACAATCCCCCCGGAGAGGTTCGCAATGGCAGCCATATCAGGGACTTCAATCCCTGAGGCTAAACATAAAGCAGCTACACTGATCACGGTATCGCCGGCACCTGAAACATCTGAAATATTGCGGTAATGTGCTGGAAACTTTTCTGACTGAAATTGACCACCTTCCTGCCATCTGACAATGATCCCTTTGTCTGACAATGTGTTCAGAACTATTTGTGCATTCACTGTTTCCTGCAAAGAACGGATGGCCTTTTCAAGTTCTGCGGGATTATTTTCGTCGAAATCGATCTTTAAACCTTCTTTGATCTCTTTCAGGTTAGGTTTGAACAGGCTCACATTTTTAAAATCGAGAAAGTGATCTTTTTTGGGATCGACAACAACAGGAATATTTTCAGAATTGGCAAGTGCAACAATCTCCGTTATTAATGCAGGGGTAATCACTCCTTTGTCGTAATCCTGGAAAATGATCACGTCTATTTTTTCCAATTCCAACAGCTTGGTAATATTTAAACGCAAATCTTCTGCTTCTTTTTTATCCAGGGGTTTAGTGTGTTCTTCATCCACACGAAGCATTTGTGCATTGTTGCCAATAACCCTGAATTTAGTAGTTGTAACGCGTGTGTCACTCCGAACGATGCCTTGTTTTGGAATGCCCTCATTATCGAGAAGTTCCAGGAATTCATTGCCTTTTTGGTCGTTACCAATAACCGCACACAGGTATGCTGTTGCACCAAGTGATCTTATGTTCAAGCCCACGTTGGCAGCACCTCCCAGGCGGTTCTCTCTTTTATTTACACTTACGATCGGGACTGGTGCCTCGGGAGAAATGCGTTCCACTTTCCCCCATAAATATGCATCTACCATTACATCACCTATGATAAGTGCGCTGAGGTTATTAAAGCCCGAAAATAAACGGGAAATAGTATCTGTTGTTATCATTTAGTCAGGAAATTAGAAATTCAAATATAACAATTGTCAATAACTTACAAAGTAAGGCAATTTAGATTGCCTCCGGAAAAGTGAATTATTTCAGGTTTTCCAGCACCGGCTTCATTCTTTTTACTGCTTCGGTTATTTGATCTTTGGAGGTGGCGTAGGATATCCTGATACATTCAGGGGAGCCAAAAGCCTCACCAGGGACAAGTGCTACAAGCGCTTTATCCAGTAAATACAGGCAAAGGTCGGTACTGTTGTTGATGGTCATACTTCCATCTGATTTTCCGTAGTAAAAACTTACGTCAGGGAATAGATAAAAGGCGCCACTTGGTTTGTTAGTGATCACCCCTGGAATATCTTTCAGCAGATCAACCAGTAAATCCCGACGTTCTTTAAAAGCACTTACCATCATCTTAATGTCGGGTGATGCTGTAGGGTCAGTTTTAACGGCTTCCAGAGCGGCCATTTGTGAAATAGAGCCTGCACCTGATGTGTATTGCCCCTGGACCTTATTGCACGCATTGGCGATCACCTGAGGTGCTGCCACGTATCCAATGCGCCATCCCGTCATAGCATAGCCTTTTGAAACGCCATTGATGATAGCAACCTGGTCTTTGATCTTTTCAAATGAAGCCAGGCTGATATGTTCCCCTTCGAAAAGATTATACTCATAAATTTCGTCAGCGATAATCAAAATATCGGGATGCTTTTCGAATACTTTGGCAATTGCCTCCAGTTCTTTTCTATTGTAAACACTACCGGTAGGATTACTGGGTGAGTTGAATAAAAAAGCTTTGGTACGATTGGTGATCGCATTTTCGATTTGCTCAGGTGAAACTTTGAAATCAGTTTCAATGCCGGCTTTGATGATCATAGTTTTTCCACCTGCCATCTTGATCATGGAAGGGTATGATACCCAGTATGGCGCCGGAACGATTACTTCATCACCTTCATTCAAAATGCACAAAAGCACATTGGCAATGGACTGTTTGGCACCATTGGAAATAACTACCTGGCTCTCATTGTAATCGAGGCCGTTATCCCGCTTCAGTTTTTGAGCAACAGCCTGCCTCAGTACCTGAAAACCTGGGACGGGAGGATAATGCGTATAGTTCTCATCGATAGCTTTTTTGGCCGCTTCCTTAACGGGTTCAGGCGTGTTAAAATCAGGTTCGCCAATGCTTAATGTTATTACATCTAGGCCTTTGTCTTTCAATTCACGGCTTTTACGTGTCATTTCCAGCGTAGCTGATTCTGTCATCGACAATAATCTGTCAGATAATATATTCTTGTCCATCAACGATTTGGTGTTTCTAAATTAAGAGGGCAAATATAAGGTTTTATTGCTGTATCTTTTGAAAATAGAAGCAGGTATAATTACTGTTTTACGTGTTTTATAATAGCATGTGATCTGTTTTGCCAGTTTAAAAATATGTTGTTATTTTGTAGAACTTTCAATCCTGATAAAAATTACTGATTATGAGCTTTTTCAGAGAATTATTATTGGTGTCGGTGCCCCTTTTGATCATGCTATTCGCCGTATATTTGATGCTGCGTCATTTCTTTAATGAAAATACAAGACAATTTGATTTTCTGAAAAATGAGCAGGATATTCAACGATTAAAACTATCTGTTGATAAAAAACTGAATTCAGATAAAATACTCATCCAGCATAAATTGCAGGCTTTTGAAAGAATGGCTCTATTCTTGGAACGCATTAATCCGCCTAATCTGATCACCAGGAATATCAGCGCAGGACAAAAAGCGTCGGATTTTCAAAAATTACTATTGCGGATCATCCGCGAAGAATACGAACATAATATGTCGCAGCAAATTTTCCTTTCGTCAACAAGCTGGGAATTGATCAAAGCTGCCAAAGAAGAAGTGTCGGGACTGATCAATGCCAATATGAGTGCTGATATGACAGAAAAAACTGCTGGAGTTTACGCACAGGAAATATTGGCCAGGGGATTTTCAGGCAAAAAAGATCCGATTGAAAAGGCCATGCAAAGCCTGAAAGGTGAATTGGCCGACTTATAATACCTTCGCATCAAATGAATCAGATTCACTCAATAAGTTTTATCGGTTCAGGCAATGTGGCAACACACCTCGCCATCGCATTAAAGAATGCCGGCTTTGAAATTCACGAGATCTATTCGAGAACTTTTGAAAATGCAAAGAAATTGGCAGGTAAAGTAAATGCGAAAGCCATTCATACCATTGACGAAATGGATACTTCTGCTGATTTGTATATTTTGTCCATACCCGATGGCGCTATTGAAGATTTTATTGAGGGATTCCCAATTATCAAAGGAATTATGGTGCATACATCTGGGATCACACCCATGAAAGCTTTGGATAAAATGCAACATTATGGTGTTTTTTATCCGCTCCAAACTTTCTCAAGGCAACGTGGTGTTGATCTTTCCGATGTGCCCTTTTGTATTGAAGCATCTTCAGGAGATATAATCGTACAGTTGAAAAGTGTAGCACAAAAACTTTCAGGTTCAGTCTATGAAATTCATTCAGAGCAACGGAAATACCTACACCTCACGGCGGTGCTGGTAAATAATTATACAAATTACCTTTACCAGATGGCTTTTGATATACTAAAAGCTAAAAATATAGATGAACAACTACTGATACCGCTGATTGAAGAAACTGTATCTAAAATAAAATCTTTGCATCCTTCAACGGCACAAACTGGTCCAGCACGCAGAAATGACCTGAAAACAATCGAGAAACATAACCGGCTTCTGGATGAATTTCCTGATTATAAGGAATTATATAAGATATTTGCCGGACAGCTAATTAAGAAATACAATGAGCAATTATAAAGCCCTGTTGACGAATGTAAAAACTTTCGTTTTCGATTATGATGGTGTAATGACCAATGGTAATCTTTTGCTGCAAATGGATGGGCAACCGTTACGGTTTGCCAATGTAAAAGACGGATTTGTGTTGCAACTGGCCGTAAAATTAGGCTACAGAATAGTGGTTATTTCGGGTGGCTTTTCAAAATCTGTTGAAACCCGATTTGAAGCACTCGGTATTAAAGATGTTTTCCTCGGTATCAGGGACAAATTGACCGTGTTTGATGAATACATTCAAAATAACCAGCTTGACCCGTCGACCATCGTTTATATGGGCGATGACCTACCTGATTACAAAGTGATGCAAAAAGTAGGCGTACCGGTTTGTCCGGCTGATGCTGCGGAAGAGATAAAGGATATCTCTGTATACATCTCTGATAAAAAAGGAGGAGAAGGCTGTGTCCGCGACATTATTGAGCAGGTTCTAAAAGTGCAGGGCAAGTGGATGTCAGAAGAATCGCACCATTGGTAAACGATTGTTATGATCACATTTCTAAAACTCATACGCTGGCAAAATATTCTGATCATTTGGTTCAGCATGTTTTTTATGCTTTTCTGTGTGATCTATCCTGTTTTAGGAATGGGGTATTTTGAAGCCGGACTCAATATTACTCAATTCATGATGCTGATTGCTTCTACTACTTTTATTTCCATAGCGGGTTACCTTTTGAACGACCTTTTTGATATCAAACCCGACTCGATAAATAAACCAGGAAAAAATGTGGTGGGCAGGAAATTAAGGGTGCACGTAGTTCAAATACTCTATTGGGTTTTTAATATATCTGGTATTCTGTTTGGGGTTTACGTGGCTTATGCCATTGGAAAGATTAATTACAGCCTGGTGTTCGTTTTTGCTGCCGGATTATTGTGGTTTTATTCGGAACGCTACCAGTGCCAGCCCATTATCGGTAATATCGTGGTTGCGTTCCTAAGCGCACTAACCGTAGCCATCGTTTGGCTATTTAGTTTTTTCGCTCTTATCAAAGACCCTATTTTTTTTACTAATGTTCAGCAGCAATTTGCAAGTCTTAATATGTTTGTTCTGATATTCTCAGGTTTCGCCTTTTTGACAAGCTTCATCAGGGAAATGGTTAAAGATATGCAGGATATTGAAGGCGATGATCGGTTTGGTTGCAGGACATTTCCCGTGGTAAACGGTATAAAAAAAGCTAAGTGGATAGCTGTGACAACTATATTTGCCTCATTGGTATTAAGTATCTGGTGCCAGGTATATTTTGTCGCTGCTTCATACCAGAAACTTTTCTATTATTTCTTTATCATTGACTTGCTTTTGGTAGTTGCAGGCTACATGATATTAAAAGCCAATATGAAAAAAGATTTTAAAAAAGTCTCAGGAATTATTAAATTATTAATGATCATGGGCATCCTTTCGATGGGCCTGGTATATTTTGATTATTAAAGAAATGCTTGAAGAAAAACTTTTGTCATACGATATCATCCTGGCATCTGCTTCGCCCAGAAGAAGTGAATTATTGAAAGAACTGGGTGTTCGTTTCAGGTTGTTGCCCAAACATATTGATGAAAGTTTTGATGCAGAATTCCCTCCACGAAAAGTAGCCGAATATTTGAGTGAAAAAAAGGCACGGGCATTTTCTCAGAGTGAGATCCATGAAAACACGATCATTATCACCGCTGACACCATTGTTAGTATCGGTAAGGTCATCCTTGGAAAACCCGCAAATATCCTGGAAGCAAAAAGCATTTTGCAACAATTATCCGGTAATAAGCATGAAGTGATCACCGGCGTCACGCTGAGGTCAATTAAAAAATTAAAGACCTTTTCGGTGGTTACAACCGTCTATTTCAAAGAATTGACTGAATCGGAAATGGATTACTATATTGAAAACTTTCAACCGTTTGATAAAGCCGGTGCATATGGCATACAGGAATGGATCGGCCATGCAGCTATTGAAAGAATTGAAGGCTCCTATTTTAATGTGATGGGCTTGCCTACGCATAGGCTATATGAAGAGCTTATTTCCTTTGTCAGCGTATAAGTTGTAGCGCCACTTTATCTAAAGCATTATTTCAACAGAATTGTTTTAAAAATAAAAGCGACATTTGTCGTAAATATTACGAAAAAATGCGTATATTTGTGGTAAATTTATTGATATGGGAAAGAAATATGAACTCAAAGAACCTATGGTAGCTTACGCTTCTCTTGATGATAAAAGCGTTTACTCGCTTATCAATGCTATCAAAGAGGGTATTCAGTTCTCTTTTTTTGAGAAGCTTGCTAAAAAAATCCCCTTCACACTCCACGAGTGGGCATCCTATCTCCATCTCTCAGAGCGCTCACTGCAGCGTTACAAAAAGGACAAAGGAACATTTAACCCAGTTACTTCCGAAAAAATAATTGAAATTGCCATGCTGAACAAATATGGCATGAAGGTATTTGGTGATCAGCAAAAATTCAATACATGGTTGTCGTCTAAAAACCTGGCATTGGGTGGCGTCAGCCCGAAAGATCTATTAGATAGTTCTTTTGGCATTCAGTTACTAAAAGATGAGCTTACGCGCATTGAACATGGGATACTGGCATGATCGTTTACCGCCT
>PKSW01000302.1 GCA_002869465.1 Marinilabiliales bacterium | reverse complement strand
GCGATCCCTCCAATGATATTCGGCTGGCTATTAAAAAATACGCGATAGATCATCAAATGAGTTTCTACAATGTCAGAAACTGGGAAGGTTTGATGCGAAATATCATCATCCGGACATCACGAAATGGCAACCTGATGGTGATCGTAATTTTTAAAGAGGAATCCGATAAAAACCTGGAATTACTGAAATTTCTTGGTGACAGCTTTCCTGAGATCACTTCTTTGATGTATGTGATCAATGATAAAAAAAATGATACTATCAATGATCTGGAAGTAAACTTGTTTAAAGGTGATCCATATATAATTGAAGAGATGGCAGCACCGGGGAAATCAAACAAAATTCTGAAGTTCAAGATTGGGCCTACTTCTTTTTACCAAACCAATCCGGAGCAAGCGCAAAAATTATACGAAGTAGCCTACAATTTTGCAGATTTTAAAGGTAACGAACTTGTCTATGACCTTTATACAGGAGCAGGTACCATTGCTTCATTTGTGGCACCATCGGTTAAAAAAGTAATTGGCGTTGAGTACGTGGAAGAAGCGGTAAATGATGCCCGGGAAAACATGCAGCTAAACGGGATCACAAATGTGGACTTTTTCGCGGGAGACCTTGCTAAGTTACTGAATGAAGATTTTATCATGCAAAATGGCAAACCGGATGTGATCATCACCGACCCGCCACGTGCGGGCATGCACGAAAAAGTAGTGAGACAAATACTGAATGCCGAACCTGAAAAAATTGTTTATGTAAGCTGTAATCCGGCCACACAAGCCAGGGACATTGCTATTTTACATGAGAAATACGATCTGGTGAAAATACAACCAGTGGATATGTTCCCTCAAACACATCATGTGGAGAATGTGGTTTTAATGATAAAAAGGTAAAGATTTAAGAATGATTGACCTTAATTGAGATGGTTTCTGCGAGTTCCTTAATATCCACATCAATACCATCAATGTGCAAATGTGCCTTTTTGTAGATCGGGGATCTGCTTTTTAACTTCTCTTTAATAACATCGTGCAATTCATCCTTTGGAATGCCTTCAATGAGTGGCCTTTTCCTTTTAGCTGTCGACAGGCGATGCACAATGGCAGCGGGAGGCATTTTAATGTAAATGCTGTATCCTACACTATTGATCTTTTCCATGGCATTATGAAAACAGGGTGTGCCGCCTCCGGTAGAGATCACGGCATTGTTTTTTAGAAAAGTTTCTAGCAGCATATCATGCTCTAGTTTTCGGAACAATTCTTCATCATATTTATTAAAAAAACTATCGATACTGATTTTATATTTTTGCTCGAAAATATCATCAAGATCAATAAACTCAAAATCCAGGTACTTTGCGAGTTTTTTGCCTATGGTGCTTTTTCCAACGCCCATAAAGCCAACGAGGTAGATTCTGTTCAATGGATAAGTTTTTAGTTAAGTTTGTTTTTCATTGTAGTTGATTTGTATATTGTACGAGTGTAAAATATCAAACCCATTAGGTGCAAATATAAAAAAAACGCGAACTTAAACAGCGAGCTAATTTCTGGTCACAGCTTTTTTTGCGGCAGCTATAATATGCACCGCATCAAGACCATATGCTTCCAATAATTCTTCGGGTTTCCCGCTTTCACCAAACCGATCCATCACAGCCACATATTCTATTGGCGCCGGCAAGTTGCGCGCTAAAACTTGCCCTACACTGTCGCCAAGACCTCCATTTATCTGATGTTCTTCTGCCGTCACCACGCAACCGGTTTTTTCAACGGATTTCAGGATGGCCTTTTCGTCGATAGGCTTTATCGTATGTATATTGATCACTTCAGCTGAAATACCTTGCTTCTTAAGCTCTTTAGCAGCTTCCAGCGCATGCCAAACGAGATGGCCTATGGCAAAGATGCTCACATCAGTTCCTTCTACCAGATGCAGTGCTTTCCCAATAGTGAATTCAAAGTCTTCAGGCATAAAATTGGGTACTTTAGGCCTTCCAAAACGCAAGTAAACCGGCCCCTCATGTTTTGCAATAGCCAGTGTAGCCTGTTTGGTCTGGTTGAAATCGCAGGTGTTGATCACTGTCATCCCAGGCAACATCTTCATCATACCCATGTCTTCCAGTGTCTGGTGGGTAGCCCCATCTTCGCCAAGGGTTAACCCAGCATGCGAAGCACAAATTTTCACATTTTTCTGTGAATACGCAATCGACTGACGAATCTGGTCATACACCCTTGAAGTAGAAAAATTCGCGAAGGTACCAGTAAATGGGATGTATCCTCCAATTGTCAATCCCGCAGCTATTCCCATCATATTGGCCTCAGCAATGCCTACCTGGAAAAAGCGATCGGGAAAGGCATCTGCAAAGGCATCCATTTTTAATGAACCGGTAAGATCGGCACATAAGGCCACTACTTTCGGATTGGTTTTTCCCAGTTCCAACAACGCTTCTCCAAAGCCTGAACGGGTATCTTTTATATTGATGATTTCAAAATTTCTCATTTTTTTGCAGCTTCAATACATTAATAATCTCCAAGGGTTTCTTCCAGTTGCGCCAGGGCTTTTTCCGTTTGTTCGTCATCAGGAGCCACACCATGCCATTTATGGGTGCCCATCATAAAGTCGACGCCCATACCCATTTCTGTTTTCATGATAATCACAACCGGGCACCCTTTACCGGTTTCAGATTTTGCCCGGGTTATAGTTTCCATGATATCATCCATATCATTGCCATCCATTTCGAGTACTTTAAATTCGAATGCTTCAAATTTTGCCCTCAAACTCCCAAGTGGCATCACTTCATCTGTCGGGCCGTCAATTTGTTTTTGATTGTGATCCACGATGGCGATCAAATTATCCACTTTTTTCGATCCGGCATACATGGCGGCTTCCCAAACCTGGCCTTCATTAAGTTCACCGTCACCCATCAGGCAGAACACCAGTTTCGGATCATTATTTAATTTCTTGGCATTTGCCGCCCCTATTGAAACTGATAGCCCCTGGCCTAAAGAACCGGATGCCACCCGGATGCCCGGTAGGCCTTCCATGG
This sequence comes from Marinilabiliales bacterium, assembly GCA_002869465.1. GTDB lineage: Bacteria > Bacteroidota > Bacteroidia > Bacteroidales > F082 > UBA4459. The sequence goes on along the minus strand of PKSW01000302.1, from coordinate 4,085 downwards.
TGGCCGGATGCCCCTGCAAGCGGGAATGAATTTTGCGAAAAGTGCCTAATTCTGAAACGGGAAAATAACCACTCCTGGCAAGCGCACTATAAAAAGCAGGACTGATATGTCCATTCGACAGAAAGAAAATATCCTGGCCGGTACCGTTCATATCAAAATTCTTAGGATTGTGGTCAAGAATTTCAAAGAAAAGTGCTGTGAACAGGTCGGTGCAACCAAGCGATCCACCGGGATGCCCCGAAGATGCACCATGTACCATACGTACAATATCCCTTCTGATCTGAGAGGCTATTTTTTTTAATTCATCTGCTTTTGGCATGTTAAAATATTGTTAATGAGATGCGTAGGTGTTAGTTAAACAATAATAAACTATGCTGCTAATGTAAGATATTTAATTTATCGGATAGGCGCATTTTTTTTAAACACCTCCTGAAAAATCCATATTTTTGGGCCTTCAATATAGTTTTCATGAGGTATCCGAACATTCGTTTATTTTTTCAATTGTTAATAACAATCCATTTATGGTTGTTTCAATCTTCAATTGCTTTTAGCCAGGTTTCTGAAAATGAAATCTCTAAAGCTGAGGTGTGGGCTGATTCGGTGTATCAATCATTGACATTCCAAGAAAAAATCGCACAATTATTTTTTGCAAGAGCCAATCAATCCGGTGAACCATATATTGAAGAAGTGGGCAAATACATAAAGAATTATAATATTGGAGGTGTCGTTTTTTTCAGAGCTGATCCCATTTCCCAGGCTTTAAAAACCAATGAGTGGAACAGGCTCGCCAAAACACCACTTTTTATTGCAATTGATGCTGAATGGGGATTGGGCATGCGATTGAGCAATACTATAAATTACCCGTTACAGATGACACTCGGTGCCATTGAAAACGATACGCTTCTTTATCAAATGGGAGCTGAAATTGCGGAGCAAAGCAAACGGATGGGTATCCATATCAACTTTGCACCTGTTGTGGATGTGAACAACAATCCGGCAAACCCGGTTATCGGGATGCGGTCGTTTGGTGAAGATCCCGCCAATGTGTCGCTAAAAGCTTATCATTATATGAAAGGCATGCAGGATCATGGATTGATTGCCTGTGCCAAGCACTTCCCGGGTCACGGAAATACAGATGTCGATTCACATGTTGATTTACCAGTAATAAGCGCTTCCAAAAATGAATTGAAAGATGTTGAATTAGTGCCTTTTCAATACCTGATTGACAAAGGTGTGTCTGCCATTATGGTAGCACACCTGTCAGTTCCGGCGCTTGAGCATAAGAAAAATGTTCCGTCTTCCCTGTCAGAAAAAATTGTGGATGGATACCTTAAAAACAAAATGGGTTTCGAAGGACTGATCATACCTGACGGACTGGATATGAAAGGGGTCACCAAACACTATAAAGAAAACGAAGTCGCCCTGGAAGCTTTTATGTCAGGAAATGATATAATGCTCATTCCGGAAAATATTCCTGCTTCAATTGAAGCAATTAAAGAAGCCATCCTCAAAGGAAAAGTGAGTGAAGAAAGATTGGAGGAAAGCTGCAAAAAAGTACTGAAATATAAATATTTGAGTGGTGTATGGAAAAATATTCCTGTGGATACTACCCGTTTACTGGCTGATTTAAACCAGCCGGAATTCACGAAAACAGTAGAAAAACTTTTTGGTGAAGCCATTACTGTTGTTCGTAATAATGATGATATCATTCCATTGGCTTATCCTGATACACTTTCTCCGGCAGTGATTATCATTGGAAGTGAAAAAGAAACAGGTTTCGAGGAAACTTTAGCTCAGTTCATGCCTTTTAAAATATTCCGTTTGGCCCATGATGCGGATATCGACCAGCGACAAGCCGTCTTGAATGGTTTGGAAGAATATAACCTGGTAATCATCGCAATTATTAACACCAATATCCTTGCTACACGGAATTTCAATATTTCGGATGGTGATGTGCAGTTTATTGATCATGTGGCCAGAAAAAAAACCGTGATCCTTGATATTTTTGCCAGTCCGTATGCCCTGAATGCATTTGGGAATACGGATATTTTCGAAGCCATTGTAATATCTTATCAGGATAAACCCTATATGCAGCAGGCATCGGCAGAAGCGATTACTGGCATGCGTAAAGTAGTGGGTAAATTATCGGTGAGTGCGGGAAGTTATATTACCGGCGCAGGTATTATGATGAAAAAAACAAGGTTGTCATATGCCACGCCTGAAGAACTAGGGATCAATACGTCTATACTAAAGAAAATCGATTCTATTGCCCTGGATGGCATAGCAATCAAGGCATTTCCCGGTTGTCAGATACTGGCTGCCAAAGATGGCTATATTTTTTACGGTAAATCATTCGGATACCATACCTATGATAAAAAAAGTGCGGTAAAAAACGATGATATTTACGACCTGGCTTCATTAACGAAAATTCTGGCTACCACACCTGCCATCATGCAAATGTATGATGCAGGATTGATTGATATCAATGGAAAACTCTCTGACTACCTGCTTTATCTGAAAGTAACAAATAAATCCGAATTGGGTTTCAGGGAGATCATGGCGCATCAGGCAGGCTTGCAAAGTTGGATACCCTATTACGAAAACACCATTTTGAACACCATTTGGGATACGGCAGTATACCGGTCATCTATTTCTGAAACATTCCCCATCCGCGTAGCCGATCATATGTATATCCAGGAAGATTATCATTATGCCATTTATAACGAGATCATTCAATCACCTCTGGAGGAAAAGGAATATAAATACAGCGACCTTGGATTTTACCTTTTCAGGGATTTAATTGAGCAGGCCAACAATATCGAATTTGATGATTATGTTTATCAACATTTTTATGAGCCGATGGGATTGAAGAATCTCAGGTTTCAGCCCAGGAAGTTTTTCAGTTTGAACCGGATCATCCCGACAGAATTTGATCAATCCTTCAGGCACCAGTTGTTACAAGGCGATGTGCATGACCAGGGAGCTGCCATGCTGGGTGGAATATCCGGCCATGCGGGTTTGTTTGGTAATGCGCACGATGTAGCTGTGATGATGCAGATGTTTCTGAATGAAGGTAATTACGGTGGACGAAATTTTATAGATCAAGAAACTGTTGATTTGTTCACTTCATATCAATTTCCTGATAATGACAACCGGCGTGGACTCGGGTTTGATAAACCATTGTTGGAATTTGAAGCGCATCGCACCAATTGTCGCTCGGCTTCACCGTCAAGTTACGGACACTCAGGATTTACAGGTACCTACACATGGGCTGATCCTGAAACAGGCTTGGTTTATGTATTTTTGTCGAACCGTATTTATCCTGATATGAACAACACAAAGCTCATGGAACTGGACATCAGGACCAATATCCATCAGTTATTTTATGAGGCCATAGGAGAAAAAGCGGAGTAAGTTATGGGTCACGATCACCACCAACATACACATACAGTTGAAGGCAAGAGGTTGCTGATCACGGTGCTGCTGAACCTGGCAATCACGATTGCCGAGTTCATTGGTGGTATTTTCTCAAATAGCCTGGCGCTGATCTCCGATGCGTTTCATAATCTGAGTGATACGGTGGCCATCCTCATCACGTATATTACCGAAAGGATCAGTAAAAGGGCATCCAACGAAAAATTTACTTTTGGCTATAAGCGTATCCAGATACTGGCGGCAATGTTCAATGCGGTGACGCTGATCGCCATTTCCGTATTCCTGATTTTTGAAGCTTGGGAACGCTTTAACAATCCGCAACCCATTAAGAGTGTTTTGATGATGACAGTGGCTATGATCGGTTTATTGGCGAACCTGGCGAGCGTGGTGTTGCTCAAGTCACATAAAAAAGGAAATATCAACATAAAAGCGGCTTATCTCCACCTGATTGGGGATACCCTTTCGAGTGTGGCGGTGATTATTGGTGGCATATTGATCTATTTTTATGAAATCTACTGGGTGGATCCGCTCATCACCGTGTTGATCAGTTTGTATATCATTAAAGAAACCTACGTGGTGTTGTATGATACATATAAAATATTGATGCAACAAACCCCTTCGGGTATTGAAATGGAAGATATTATAGCTGC
>PKSW01000300.1 GCA_002869465.1 Marinilabiliales bacterium | reverse complement strand
TGATCAAAATGAAAAAGAAAATAAGAACCTCAATGATAGTTGTTGCACTCACAATTTTCAGTTTATTCACTTTCGGGCAAAGCGTTCCTGCTGAACTTGAAACAAATATTATTGATTTGAACAGCCCGGAATATGCCAATACCAGCTTTGATGACATTATTGCCAAATACGAAGGTAAAGTCATCTACCTCGATTTTTGGGCCAGCTGGTGTGGACCCTGTAAAAGAGAAATGCCATATTCACATAAAATGCAGGAAACGTTCCTGGGAAAAGATGTGGTTTTTGTATATATTTCATCCGATAAAAATGCCAGCGCATGGGCATCAGCCGTTGATAATCTTAAATTAACGGGAGAGCATTACCTGGCCAGTTTATCTGTCAAACAAGATTACGGAACACGTTTTAATGTACGCTTTATTCCCCGCTATGTGCTTATCGATAAAAAAGGCAACGTGGTGGATGAAAATGCAAAAAGGCCCAGTGATCCTCAAACAGTAAATGATATTGAAGCCCTGTTATAGGAATTAAATAGATTTTTGCTCTAAAAACTTCTCGAAAGCTTCTTTATAACCAGCGCCCATTTTATAAACATATTGCTTTACTAAATCAGCCCATTGGGCAGCCGTAAATCTTTTATCAAAGGTTTGGTATGGAATGTTGGGGCCGAAAGTAATTACCAGGGTTTGATTTTTTTGCTTGTGAAACTCATCCACCAGGTATAGCATTTCGAGGTTGGCTTTGACCCCCAATTTTTTCCTGATATTGGCCAGGTTATAAAAGAAATTGGTATTTCTACCGCTTATATGCGTTGGAATAATATCCCTGTTAAATCGCTTTGCTTTCGTTATAAAAGTCGATTTCCATTCCATGTCCCGAATCTCGCTGCCTGTTTTCCTCGAAACCAATCCGGCAGGAAAATAACACACCACCTTATCCGAAGCAAAAGTATCATTGATGATCTTTATATTTTCAGCATTTGAGCCATGCTTATTTATGGGGATAAATAATGACTCCAGGTTTTTCACATTCATCAGGATATCATTCACGGGAAATACAATATCTCCTCTTACATGACTCACTGCGAGCATTAAGGCCATACCATCCAGTCCGCCCAACGGATGGTTTGAAGCAATAATACATTTTTCAGTTTTTGGAATATTCTCAAGCCCGACCAGTTCAAGCTTAGTATTGATATATCCCAAAACAGCATCAATAAATTCTACTCCTTGCAAATGGGCATATTCCGTCAGGTAAAAATTGAGCTCATCCTGGTGTATTATTCGTTTTAAATACGCAGTTATAAACCCCGGCAGCATTTTTTTGAGTGTCGGACTCTTATCTTTGATGACTTTTTCAATGTCAACCAGTGCCGGTGTTGGCTTCGCACTTTCCATATGTTGTAACTTATTGCGCTCTTCAGCAACTACAAAGATACGTCAATCAAAGTAATTCACCGGTTATTAACAATTGTGAATTTTGATTTCTGTTAATAAGTCATCTCCCACTCTTTTTGTAAAATATTATTTATTGAGCATCAAAATATTAAGTTGACTGGCAATGAAAATTTATGGCCAAAAACGTAACATTTTGTTAACAATGTGGTAAAAGGTGGTAAATTATGTAAAATTGTGGTAAAATCTTAGTACATTTACGCCATTAATCTGCAAAATTCAATGATAAATATCCTAGGAACATATGAATGTAAAGTTGACGTTAAAGGTCGATTCATGTTTCCGGCTCCTTTCAAAAACCAGATGGGAGAAACCTACAAACAGGGGTTTGTTATCAAGCGCAGCATTTTTAAAAAATGCCTTGAACTTTTCCCTGTTGATCATTGGCAGGATGAAACAAGCATGGTAAGCAAGCTTAACATGTTTAAAAAGAAAAATGCAGAATTCATAACCAAGTTTATGGCTGGTGTGAAACCGGTTGAGTTGGACGGCCCCGGCAGGCTTCTTATTCCAAAGGACTTGCAGGCATATGGCGGAATCAAAAAAGAGATCGTACTTACATCAGTTGTAAACCGCATCGAGATCTGGGATAAAGCTGCCTATGAACAGGCAGTTGACTATGATCCGGATGACTTTGCCGATTTGGCAGAAGAAGTTATGGGCGAGTTTGAAACTGATAATTAATGGAATGTACCACAATCCAGTATTGCTAAATAAAAGTATTGAAGGCCTTCAGATTAAACCCGGAGGTACCTATGTGGACGCCACATTTGGTGGTGGTGGTCATTCTAAATTGATTTTACAGCATCTGAAAGAAGGACGTCTATACGCCTTCGACCAGGATAAAGATGCACTTGAAAATGTAATTGACGATGAGCATTTCATATTGATCAATCACAATTTCAGGCATTTAAAAAATTTCTTAAAACTTTATGGCGTCAACTCAGTAAATGGTATTCTTGCTGACCTGGGTGTTTCGTCCCACCAATTTGATGTAGCTGAAAGAGGCTTCTCAACTCGATTGGATGGCGAATTGGATATGCGTATGAACCAGGACGCACCCTTGACAGCCCGTGAACTTGTGAACACATATTCACTTGAAGAACTGACTAAAATCATCCGTAATTACGGGGAACTGAATAATAGTTATAAAGTAGCGAAAGCCATTGTTGCAGCAAGGGATTTAAATCAGATCGCCACAACTTCTGACCTGGTGAGCGCTGTTCAATCCTGCTTTCCTCCTAACAAATGCAATAAATCACTGGCGATGCTATTTCAGGGAATACGAATTTATGTAAATGATGAGATCGATGCATTAAAAGAATTGCTGCTCCAGGCCACTGAAATGCTGGCCCCCCAAGGAAGGCTTGTGGTGATCTCCTACCATTCACTCGAAGACAGGCTGGTTAAAAACCTAATTAAAACAGGAAATTTTGAAGGCAAGCTAAAAAAGGATTTTTACGGAAATCCTGAGTTGATCTACAAAGCCGTTAACAGGAAGGTAATTGTAGCAGATGCAAATGAAATTGAATTGAATAGCAGGGCCAGAAGTGCCCACTTACGAATTGCTGAAAAGATATAATGAAACCGGTAAATAAAATAAAGAAACCAAAAAAGGAGAAAAGGTTAAAGTTGCCTAAGGTGGAAACCCATATTGGTAGCACAACAAAAGGCATCCTTGGCGGTGAGCTCATCACCGAGAAGACTTTCAGTCTTTTTCCTTTTCTGCTTTTTATAGCATTCCTGGCTTTTATTTATATCGCTAATAATTACCTGGCTGAAGAGAAGATCAGGGAAATAAGCCACTTGCACAGAGAGCTCAAAGAACTACGGTTCGAGTTTATTGATAGTAAATCAGATTTGATGGAACTATCAAAACAATCGCAAATTTCAAAAAGGCTTGAAGCAACTGGTGTGAAGGAGAACAGGCAACCGGTGAAAACATTAAAAGTTAAAAAAATCAACGATAAACAGTAAGCTTTGACAGATCAGAAGAAAGACATATTATGGCGTGTTTACCTGGTATATTTCGGGATACTGGTCTTTGGTGTGGCCATCATCACCAAGATGCTGCTTATTCAAATTGTTGAAGGAGAAGAGTTAAAACAGCAATCGCAGCACCAAGAACTAACCGTGGCCAATTTGGAAGCCAGTAGGGGAAATATTCTTGCCGCTGATGGCAGCCTGCTCGCCACTTCGGTTCCCATATTCGAGATCAGGTTTGATGTAGCTTCACCCCACATCCCTGATGAACTTTTCTATGGTAAGATCGACTCTCTCTCCAAAGGTTTGGCCAACACATTCAAAAAATCATCGCAATGGCAGATCAAAAATGATCTGATCAAAGCCAGGAAAAACGGTAAACGATATTTTCTGTTAAGTAGGGCAGCCACATACGACCAGCTTAAAGAGCTGAGAAAACTGCCGATATTGAGACGTGGAAAATACAGCGGCGGTTTAATTACCATTCAGAAAACAACACGTGTCAGGCCTTTTAGAGAACTTGCCGGACGGACCATCGGTTATGAAATTAAAGAAGAAAATCTGTTTGTTGGTTTAGAAGGCGCTTTTACGGATGTGCTTACGGGTGAAGATGGAAAAATGGTATTGCGCCGCATCAACCAAGGCGATTGGGTGCCCATTCATGATGAGAATGAAGTGGAACCCAAAAATGGCCTGGACATCGTCACTACGATTGATGTAAATATCCAGGATGTGACGGAGTTGGCGTTACTCAGACAACTTATTAATAACGAGGCATTTCAGGGATGTGCAGTGGTAATGGAAGTTGCAACAGGACACATAAAGGCCATTGCCAACCTTAGGTACGACAGCACTGACAACTTCTATAAAGAAACCTACAATTACGCCATTGGCGAAAGCATTGAACCCGGCTCTACCTTCAAACTTTATTCGTTAATGACCGCCCTCGAAGACCATAAGATCAAATTAACAGACAGTGTAATCACAGGAGAAGGCTATACTTCCTATTATGGCAGACCTCTCAAGGATGTACATAAAATCAAGAACGGCCGGGTAACCGTAAGGGATGTTTTTGAACACTCATCCAATGTCGGTGTTTCCAAAATTATCTATGAAGCATATAAGGATGAGCCTGAAAAATATATCGAAGGACTTTATGACCTAGGGCTGAATAAAAAGCTTGGCCTTGAAATACAGGGAGAAGGTGTACCTTATGTAAAACATACCTCCAATAAAAAAACATGGTATGGTACTTCCCTGCCCTGGATGTCGATCGGTTATGAATTAACTATAACCCCTCTTCAAAACCTGACGCTTTACAATGCCGTTGCCAACAATGGCAGGATGGTTAAACCGCAATTTGTAACTGAAATAAGGGAAGCAGGGATTCAAAAAGAGGTATTCGAAAGTGAAATCATTGATAAGAGCATTGCTTCTGAAGAAACCATTCAACTGGCCAGATCACTGCTTGAAGGTGTGGTTGAAAATGGTACCGGGAAAAGTACTTTCGCTAGCAGCCCTTACAAAGTAGCCGGTAAAACAGGCACAGCACAGATTGCCGTCGGAGGCAAGTACAATAAAACCAATTATAATGCATCATTTATTGGTTACTTTCCGGCGAACAATCCAAAGTACTCATGTATTGTTGTGATCAACAATCCTTCTGCAGGTAAATACTATGGTGGATCTGTTGCGGCCCCGGCATTTAAAGAAATTGCCGATAAAATCTACGCCACCTCCCTGGCCCTTGAGATGGAAACCAAAGAAGACACGAATACGATACATCAGATTCCTGTCAATTCAGTCGTCTGGTATGCTGATTTAAAAAATATTTACAATGAACTCGGTTATGACCACAAAGATTTTATTTACGAAGAGCAATGGGCTTACGCTGAAGTAAATGAAGAAAGCATTGAATTAAAACCAGAATTGTTTCCTGACAACCTGACCCCAAATGTAGTGGGAATGAAAGCGAAAGATGCTGTATTCCTATTAGAAAATCTTGGATACCAAACCGTATTAAACGGAAAAGGAAAGGTTAGATCACAATCTGTCAGATCAGGCACTCCGGTTACCAAAGGAAGACAAATCAATTTACAATTATCAAGTTATTAAGGTGAAAAAGCTGCAAGACATATTATCCGGTATCAGGGTCCTTCAAACAAAAGGAAGGTTGAATATTTCTGTATCAGGATTATGTATTGATTCCAGGAAAGCATCTCCAGGCTCACTTTTTGCCGCCATAAAAGGCACCCAGGTGGATGGCCACCAATTCATTGAAACAGCCATCCAAAATGGCGCTATTACTGTTATTTGCAGTAAACTTCCAGTATCAACATTGCTAGATGTCACTTATATCCAGGTTGAGAATTCTTCAGAAGCCATCGGGCAAATTGCTTCAAACTTCTTTGATCAGCCTTCTAATAACCTGAAACTGGTTGGAATTACAGGTACCAATGGAAAAACCACCACGGTTACCCTGCTGTATAATCTATTCACCGGCTTGGGATATAAAACAGGTCTTATCTCAACAATTCAAAATAAAATAGCCGGAAAAATTTCACCGGCAACCCACACCACTCCTGATGCAGTCAGTCTGAATCAACTATTAAAAGATATGGTGGATGCAGGTTGCGAATATGTATTTATGGAAGTGAGTAGCCACGCCATCGACCAGGACAGAATAGCCGGTTTAAAATTCGGCGGGGCCGTTTTTACGAATCTCACACATGACCACCTGGATTATCACAAAACATTCAAGGAATATCTGAATGCCAAGAAGAAACTATTTGACGAACTACCCAAAACGGCTTTCACACTTTCGAATATAGATGACAAGAATGGCCGCGTGATGCTTCAGAATACAAAGGCAACTAAAAAAAGTTATAGCCTGAAAACACTGGCTGATTTTAAAGGAAAGATCATCGAAAGCAGTTTTGAAGGTTTGCAATTACAAATAAACGGACAGGAAATTTATTCCCTGCTTTCAGGAGAGTTTAATGCTTACAACCTCTTAGCCGCATATGGTACAGCTATTTCGCTGGGCCAGGACAATGAATCAGTTCTTACAAAACTGAGTAAAATTCATGCTGCAGAGGGCCGCTTTCAGATGTTAAGGTCAAGTACCGGCATCACTTGTTTTATTGATTATGCACACACCCCCGATGCGCTGGAGAATGTATTGAAGACTATCAACTCTATCCGGACTCACAACGAAAAACTAATTACTTTAATAGGTGCTGGTGGCGATCGCGATATGGAAAAAAGACCAAAAATGGCACGGATTGCTTCCCTTTTGAGTGATACTGTCATCCTCACGTCTGATAATCCAAGATCGGAGGATCCTGAGATGATCATTAAGGATATGCAAACTGGCATTGACCCGGCAAAAACAAATAAAACACTGGCCATAACCAACCGTGAAGCAGCCATTAAAACAGCGGTAAACCTGGCCAGCCCTGGAGATATCATATTGGTGGCAGGTAAAGGACACGAAAAATACCAGGAGATAAAAGGCGTGAAATATCCTTTTGATGACATGGCCATTGTTAATAAACTTTTTGAAACTGTATAGATGCTTTATTATTTATTTAAATACCTGGATGAAATGTATGCACTGCCTGGAGCAGGGGTTTTCGAATACCTCTCTTTCAGGGCTGCTATGGCCGTCATCACCTC
>PKSW01000145.1 GCA_002869465.1 Marinilabiliales bacterium | reverse complement strand
TTCGTTTCTTACGAATATCTTTGGTTTCGACACAACCTATATAAAGTCCGCCATAGGGCATCCTTTCGTTGATGGTTTCAAAAAATTTATTTACTCGTCGGATATCATTCGCACGGTGCAAATTGACAATCTTATTAAAATAGCCATCCGCCAGGGTTTCAACATTGGCAATTTTAGTTGTATTGAATACCGTAGCATGTGGATCACCTACATCTGCAAAACGATTTAAAAATTTATACACCCTTTTACTTTTCGTTTCTATAACAAAGTCTCTCTGCGCCAGCCTTTTTTCTCTAGTTTTTTCGTTATCATATTTTTCATATGTAAAAGGAGGAAATACTTTGGATTTATCTTCTTTAAGCTGAATCTGCTTCTCGCTCAATGGTTGTGCAAACTTATAAGATGCGAATATGTATCCAATAAGCAATTCGAGGATGCTTGATAAAATGATGGTGCCAAAAACAATTAACCTGGAGTAGCTGAACAGATTATTGAAATAGATAAGAGATAAAATAATACCAACTATAGTTATATTCGAAATAAGGGTGTAAACATAAATATCCTTTGGTTTTTTAATTTTAGACAACTGGTACTTACCAATAATTGCAGAAACGATAATCCAAACTACCAGGAATACAATGAAAGGCTGGATGTATTGAGGCAAATAATGTGCCTTCGATGCAGGTTTAATCCAGATAAAGATCAGAAAGCTAAACAATACGAGCAAGACGTCAACAATGATGTATAGCACCTGAAACCTTCGGTTTCTTTTACGCCTTATCTCCTGATTATCCAGTACTTCGTTCACGTTCTATACCTTGTTAAAAAGTCTTAATACATTATACGACATCTCTGTGATCATATATGACCATCTGTTGTTTATTTTACTGAATCTGCCGGGATTGGTTGTGTTTTTTCCGAAATGTAATTTAAAATCACGGACCCCGTATGGTTTTAAGGGTGTTCCGAGGCCCATAAAATCAAAATGATTGAGGTTATTTTCCAGTGCATATTCTATAGGTGCCCAGGTGGCCAGGATACTTGGGTAGTTCCTTTTATATAACTCATCCAGTCCAAATACATACCATTCATAAATATTCCTGTGATCGGTTACCGGTGACAATACCCCTCCTATGATGTTATCATTGAATAAAATCAGCCTGATGATCCCTAGTTTTCCTTTCCGGCTCATCTCGTAAAATTGCTCAAAAAAGCTTCGGTCAGGCAGCGGCTTTCTAACCCTATTCCGGTAGATATCACTGAGTAATTCATAAAAAACCTGGACCTCACCCACGTCTTCTGGCGGGCGGATGATACTTCCGTTTAAAAGACCGTTTTTAATTTGCCGCAATTTTGTTTTGCTGATGGATTTTTCAGTTTTTTCTTTATTCTTTGTCGAAACAATCAGGTTCAGCCGGTCAGTAAATCGATAACCGCACGACTCAAATACCTGCGTCAGCTCTCGCGGCCATTCAATAAAGTTTCTGAACTGCAGATATACTGATTTCCGTTTAAGCTTGTTGGTTGCGGTTTCCAACAACTCCTTCAACACCTTATGCGCATCTTTTTTACCAATCAATGGCCCACCGTAAATCACCGCGCGGGATGACAATCGCCCTTTCCAACCGCTATATTCCCTGATGATCACCGCCAGCAACACAGCTTGCAAAGCTCCCATTTCATCTTTTGCCAGAAAAATGTGGGGTGTGTAATATTTAACTTTTTGGTAAAAGTCGAACATCTCGGGTGACTGGAATACCGTATTGTCCGGATGATTTGCAACGAATTCACTCCATGCCGCCCGGTCTTTTTCAGTGATGTTATTATACTGAATCTGCAAACGCATCTTTTATCTTCCGGTTTTTACCAATACCCATTTTACCTGGTTCTTCAGGTTTTGCCAGATCAATTCCCTAAGCCACATAAAACTATTATCCGTCCAACGTTGCGGATGGAAAGTTAAAAGTATTTTGTCAGGCAAGGCTCCCCCAGCAGCAAAGTCAATGATATCTTTTGTATATCTGATGTCCTCATTTATGAGCCCATCCTTTATTTTATCACGCACAATTATATTGCTGCCATTCCATCTCCTTCCGGTATCTGTCAGGTAAAGAACTTCCTTATAATCTATATCAAAATAGGGCTCGCCAATGATGTTGAAATCACTATAATCATATTTTTCCCAAAGCATCCTATTGTCATATTTTGACCAGGGAGAACCATCCATCGATATGGTCTTTATCTCAGTAATTTTTCTTAGTTTCTTTACATTGTTTTCAAAGCGTTTGATCGCTTTATCAAAGTCACCATTGCATTTGCTCAGATCGTCATAATGGTAGCCTGTTTCGTGCCCCAATCCGGCTATCTTTCGAATGACATCCTCATCATAATGATCAGACATCCTGAAAAAATAAGACCCACGAATGCCCATCTCATGCTGAATCTCTGCGAATTTCAATGCATTGTGATAGTGCTTTTCCACATCATGGCGAAGGATCACAAACTTCTTCCGGTTCCTATTTTGCAGGTATTCATTAAAGGTGATGAATACATAGCCATGTTCCTTCAGGCTGTTATAAAGTAGGGGTAATAAATTGGGTTTAAAGTCTGCTATCGGCATCTAAAATACAGCTTCTGTATAACATCCTAAATAAAAGAATATTGAATAATGAATGTCGAACTTCGAATTTCGAATTCTATTTATTTTTCTGTGCTGTTTCAATACTTTTAACAAAAATGGAAATCAACTCATTATTTTCCATGCTTGCCCTGTTTATTTTTTCCTCTGTTTTATACAATTTGCTCCGTTGAATGATTTTCAGGCAAACGAATGTTTCTCTTAATTCCTTCAAAATAACTTTCATTTTATGGATGAAATCTCTTCTTGATTCAGCACTTTGTGCCTCTCCATAATTCAAAGCTACTGATGTTCCTGATCTTAGCAACTGTCCTGACAAATGATTGCCAGCTTTTGAATTGGGGGTTTCATTTACAATTTCAATAATGAAAACAGAAAATTCAATTAATCGTTCTTCTAAATCGTATTTATACATGCTTTAAAAACTTCTTCATTCATCATTCGTTCATCTTTATTCGAAATTCAAGTACAGCTAAAGAGTATGATCATTTTGACGCTTCCAAAATGGCTTGTAAACATCTTTCGGCGGTATGTCCATCCCATAGCTCAGGACGCTGTGGTTTTACTTCCAGTGTTAACATTTCGTGGTAAGCCGCTCTAATCTTTTCAATTTCATTTCCTACCAACACGCTGGCTCCACCATATTTTCTTAAGGTGATGGGCCGTTCTGTATTCCACCTCAGCGTCAAGCAGGGGGTTCCTAAAATGGTACACTCTTCCTGCAGTCCTCCACTGTCGGTCAGCATGATCTTCGCTCCCATATTTAATTTCAGCATGGGGTGATAGCCTAAAGGCTTAAGCAATATGATGTTTGGATGTTTGAAAACTGTATCCCAAAGCTGAAATTCTTTCAATTGCTTCTCTGCCCTGGGGTGCATCGGCCATATCAAGGGCTGATCTTTGGCTACTTCATTCAACAGAAAATCGATCAGCGGTATCAGCACTTCTTTATGGTCTACATTGGAAGGGCGGTGCATGGTCATCAGCGCATATGAATCAACAGGTTTTTTGTAGATCCGGTTCATGGCATTGTCCCTCAGGATATCTTCAAAGGATAATGCCGCCGCAACGTCTTTGTTGGCTTCCAGTGTGTCGATCATGATGTTCCCCACAAATTTGATCTTTGATTCGTCAACGCCTTCTTTCCTCAGGTTTTCTGATGACATTTTATCCGGTGTTAGCAGCAAATCGGAAAGGCGGTCGGTGACCAGGCGGTTGATCTCTTCCGGCATGCGCATGTCACCTGACCGCAGGCCGGCTTCTATATGACACACTTTGATATGTTCCTTTTTTGCTGTTACGGAGCAAGCCAAAGTCGCATTCACATCGCCTACCACCACCACCCAATCAGGTTTTAATACTTTGATGAGTTTTTCAAAGGTGATCATGGTATTCCCTACCTGCTCGGCATGGGAGCCTGAACCAATGTGCAGGTTTACATCCGCATCAGGGATGTTGAGGGCGCTGAAAAATGACTGGCTCAGGCTGCTGTCGTAATGCTGGCCAGTGTGCACCAGAACGTGTTTGATCTTTTCTTTGGCCGTTTTATTGTATTCTTCGATCACCCTGTTAAATGGTGCGATCTTCATGAAGTTGGGACGCGCTCCGACTACGGAAAGTATTTTCATTTTTATATGGTTTTTGGGAATATTCCCTAGTTATTTAGGTTGTTTTTATTTCTGCTATGAATAGAATGTTTAGACACTTTATTATATAACCATCTCACTTTCAGGATATTGACCTATAAACCAGGTCAAATATTGCGCTACATCCATTTTATCTTCCAGCATTTCCAGTCGCCTGTATTTCATTTCATCTTTCAATTGCTCATTTTCTACCATCTCCTCCACCGTTTGCAAGAGCTTTTCAGTATCGCTTGTCTTGATCCCAATTCCTAATTTGTATTTATTTTCTATTTCATTCAGATAGCCTATTCTACCCACAAAATCATTAAAACGGATAAAGGGTGTACCCAGCACCCCGGCTTCCGCTGCCATGGTCTGGCTGTCGCCAATATACAGGCTGGCAAAGGCCATGATATGATGCATGTGAATGGGATTGACGGTAATACGGTATTGCTCCAGTTCCGGTATGAGCTCACGTTCGGAGGTGATCAATATCCTTCCGTGTGATTTCAATAGCTCAATGATCTCCAACGCTATTTCGTTGTTGATGCCTTTGATGCCCTTATCGTGATGCGCTCCCAGTTTGGCGAAACGTAAAATATAATAGGGATTATTGGTTGATATATACTGATCGACGATTTCCCTGTCGGGTTGAAAATGATTGGGGTGCAAGTAGGCCAGCTCGTGGTAACCATTATAGTGAACGCTTTTATGCTCCCATTTGCCATTGTTGCAAGGGTCGGGAGACACGATCACACTGGCGAAAGGATAGGCCATTTTGCTGTAAAAGGGCACGATATGGGCATCGTCCTCATTCACGTTAATGGAGGGTATTCCCATAAGTTTGCCCACATGGGTTATCGCTACAGAAGTACCTACCAAGAGATCGGGTTTGTGCTTTTTAACGAACTTCCACATCCTTACATCTTGCTTTATCTGGCCTACCGCCAGACCTATTTTGGAATCTTTTCTTCCTTCAGGTAAGATGTTATAAAAATCCATCCCTTCCTCTTCCAACAAGTCCTCCAGCACATCCTTTTTCTTGATCAATATAAAAATCTGGTGCCCGGAGTTTTTTAAATTGCCGATCACAATTTTAAATAAATGAAAATGGGCCGGGTGACCCAGGTGAAAAAGGATTTTCATTCAGCAGTCAATAAGGTGGTTAAAGCCAGAAACATCCATGCCTGGCTCCAGCGCATATAAGAGATCTTGTTCTTATAATATTTATGATTCTGGTAGTAAAAATGTCCCTCTTTCCCCTGCATATTTTGAAACGTCCATTCAGCAATCGTGTTGGAAAAAGATGGATATGCTTTGTTATCACCTGCTAATTTGCTGAAGGTGATGATGCCCTGGCTCTGGTTGTGGATCTCTACAGGATAAGCTTTGGGATAACGCCATAAGGATCTTCCATCAGGAAAGAATTGATGTTCGTGATAAAATTCTAGCCCCTTTTTAATGGCCAGGTCCCACCCAGAATTTTTGATCTGCAACAGTCTTTTAATTTCAAAAATGCTTTCCAAAACATAGCCCTGGTGGAAGTCGATTTGTTCCCGTTCCCTGCTTGTTTTCAAGTCAACGCTGTAGTTCCACCGGCCATCTTCTTTCTGTCGTGAAATGACCCAGTTGACTGCCTCTATCGCGATATTCTTTAATTCCTTATCGGGTTTGATGGCATGAACTCGTGCCAGGGTTTCCGCTGCCAACAGGCTGGCATTGTAACACAGGTCGGTGGCAATGGGTGTATAACTGAAACATACCCCTTCATCAAAGCTGGTAACGGGCAGTTCGGTAAGTACGAAATTGCCAGCTTCATTGAGCCATTCAAACACCTCATCGCTTTTTGTAAGCTGGTAGTATTCATAAAGTCCCCTGTCAACAAAGCCGGTAACCACAGCTGAAGGCACATATTTATCGAGGTATTTCTCCCGGCTGGCCCAGGGGAAATTATATCCCCAACCCTTGCCACAGTAGCCTTTGGAGTAATTGTCTTTAAGCCAGTTGAAAAAATAGGCTGCCTGATCGAGGTATTCCTGATCATTGGTTTTCTTATACAGCATGGCATAGGCTTGCAGGAATAAACCGTAGGCTTTAGGGTTGATCTCCTTTTTAATGCCAATGAGAGGTCGTACATTCACAGGATTCCTTTTTTGGAACTGGATGGCCAAAACCGGTCCCCATTTCCCGAACCAATGAAAAGGTTTCCACGAGTTGAGGGTATCGTAAGGATCGTAGCCTTTATAATTCTCCTTGCGGATGTAGGCTTCCAGTTTGTTGAATGATTGTCGGATCATAAAATGATCTTCCTGTTCTCCCTGATGCTTTGTAAGACCTTAAAAGTGGCTAGGGTACTCAAATAACTTTCGTTGAATGGTATGGGACAGGGAAGGCCTTCCGTGATGCTTTTAAAGAACTGTTTGATCTCTTCTTTATGTCCTTTGTCCTGGCCTTTAAACTTTATACTTTTAACTTTTTCCTTATATATCGTCAGGGTATTGAAGTCATCAATTTGGGCTACCGTACCCCCACAAAAGACTTCGATCTGCTCTTTGGGAAGCTTTTTGCTGCCATTGGAAAAATAGCTGATGGAAGCTACGCTGCCGTTTTTGAATGCCAGGTTGATGATCACGGTGTTGTCAAGACCTGATGCAGCCATGGCATTTGCTGAAACACTTGTTATGGGCGCTCCCGCCAAAAACATGGCCAGATCCACAAAATGACAGGCCTCACCGATGATCCGGCCACCGCCCACTACGGGGTCGTTCACCCAGTGATCGGCAGGGAGCTGACCTGCATTGATGCGCATCTGGATGCTTTTGGCCTGCTCATCCGGAAATATTGATTTAATCTTTTGAACT
>PKSW01000009.1 GCA_002869465.1 Marinilabiliales bacterium | reverse complement strand
TAATGTAATGGAATAATCATCAGCATCCACAAACGTATGCTCAGGATTTCGTTCTTCTGATGTATGTCCATCGCCAAAATCCCAATGCCAAGTTTCAATAAATCCATCGGATAAATCAGTAAAATTTACTGTCAGTGGCGCAATTCCATATGCTGGTATTCCATTAAAGTCGGCGATAGGCGCAGATGCAGTAACAACTATATAATCTATCTTGGTCTCCGTATCAGATGTTCCACCAATACCTGTTGAAGTAAGACTAACAGTATAAACTCCTGGCACATAATATAAATAATTTGGGTTTTGTAAGGTCGACCAGCTTCCATCGCCGAATTCCCAATACCAAGAAACCGCATCGTTAGTCGACAAATCTGTGAAATTGACCACTAATGGATCTTCTCCTGTAGTAACATCAGATGTAAAATCAGCTTCAGGAGGGTCAGGAGGTTGAATGACTTCAATATAGTCAACAATTGTCTTAGTGTTGCTTTCTCCATCAAAAAATATGGTTAAACTTACCGTATATATCCCGACTTCTGTATATGTGTGTGAAGGATTTCGGGAAGTTGAATTATTACCATCACCAAAATCCCACAACCAGTCATCAATCGAGCCAGATGATAAATCTGTAAAATTCACCGTTAATGCTGCATATCCTGATGTTGGGTTGCCTACGAAATTTGCTGTCAAAGGAGGAGGAGCAAATTCAAAAGATGCAATTTTTGTTTTTCTTGAGCCGCCATTTCCTATGTATTCTGTTGTGAACCAAAACGTATGATCATCATCAGGATCAATAGAAAGCAAAGAATAATCACCCCAGCGATTTGCCGCACTTTGAGAATTTGCGCCAACTAAAATAGAATTTTCAGTATAGTCAAGTATTCCCGTAGCATTAGTATTCTCAGATGCTGATTGTCCTGCATATCGTATACTTGGATAGGTTGAACTGCTTGAAACAGAGTACGCAAGCCCAATCTCATGATTTCCATTCATGGCAATACTTCCCATCCATCGATTGTCAGAATCTGGTGCATAGGTACCTTGCTGCCTGACAGACCAACTTGATCCACTTTTTTCCAGTTCATACCATCTTATACCAGCCCAGTTTGTTGAATTCACATCAACTGTATGGCAAACAACAATATTTTCCGATGATCCAAAATTTCTGTACTGGGCCCGATACATTAAAATCATTGGTATTGCATCTAACTTCTGAGAAGTTCCAGGCTGTGTAATATCACCAACGCCCCATGAATTAAACTGACTATCAAAAGATGCAACATTTATCATTTGAGTTCTACCAAATGTTGAGTTAGATGGCGTATTCCAATCGACATCCAATTCAAACATCCATAATTGATCAGAACCTCCCCAACTATCATCATTAATTGTGATAAACATTCCCGGTGTTCCGTTTGGTGCAAACTGGCCATCATTATCCAGTGGCTGAATACAGTGAAATCCGCTGTTTGGTCTGTTCGGATTATTAAATCCAACCATTGCAGGTGTTGCTCCACCAGCTAACATGGTATTTCTATCAAATACATAAATATCATTACCAGATGAATTTGCAGACATGTAGTAACCATCTCGCCAAACTCCAAATTTCATATAATCCGGGAACCCATTCATTACAAATGACCACCTGTACCAACTACCGGTCGGGTCATCTGTTTCAGAAACTGCAATCAGCATATAATCCGGACTTGAGCTTACACCTGCAAACTCCGCTGCTAACCATCTCTCAGCCTGATCATCATACAAAATGATTGGATCACCATCATTATGGGTTGCTCCAGGAACACCTGAAAACAATGTATTATACGCTGTCGCAGGAACAACCTGATTTCCATTTTTATCGTAAATTGAATAGCTCGTGTTTACTGCTTGAAAAAAGTAATCTGATCCAACCGCTCCATTACAGTCTGGAGGATAATAAGGGCTATTTATACCGTCCCACTCACTTATCAGATCCCTATTTGCAGAATTCGTAATTCCCATCTCCTTTTGCCAAACAGGGTCAGGTCCTTTTGGTAATGATGACTCAGCAAATGGATAAATTCTGTCGCCCAAACCAAAATTTCGATCTTTATTTGCAGCCTTCTCAATTTGATGCTGCCAATCTTCCTGACTCATAGCTGGTAAATCTCTGATTGGACCTATCTTATCAAAATAGATAGCTTGGCTAATATATGATGGTTTTATTTTTGAGTCCTGAGAATAAAGAGATGCTGTGACAGAAAATAAAATGACAAATAATGCTACGTTTTTCAATAGTTTCATAATTTAGATTTAATTAATATTTGAATATAGTAGAGCTTGAATATTCAAACTCTACTATATTGTTATATTGATTGGTTTAAAGTAGATGAAAGTTACCCATCTTCACAGGTATTTAACTATTTGATTAATAATTCTTTTGTTATCATTCGCTGTTGATTATCCAAATCATCAATAAAAGTCCGCACGTAATAGGCTCCTTGAACAAGATTTAATGAAATCCTGCCAGATTTATCATTTATCTGTTTAGAATATATGAGTTTACCATTTTGGTCAACAACCTCTATCTTATCAATTATTTGGTTGCTTTTAACAGTAAAAACTCCTGAGTTTGGATTTGGGAATAACTGAACTGAAATGTCACTTTTATATTCTTTCGTGGACAAACAATCATCAATAAAAATTGAATCCTGCGCTGACGCTTCACAATTATTTTCATCAATAAAAGTATAGGCTATAACATTCCACCCAAGTGATGCTTCTTCAGGACTAAAAACGCCATCAGGTGTGACGCTGCTGCCACTAAACAAACCTCCGGCTGGAGTTGCCTCCAGCTGAATTGGTGGCTCTTCCTGGTTACAGAGTGATTCAGGCCAATCTATTAACATAATTTCAGGCAACGGATTGACTATTATTTCGATTTCACCATTTACAACATGTTCACCATCATCAACTTCTACCATATAAATGGAGCTTTCTTCAGGTGTTACCATGGGATTAGGATCCGTCGAGACAAAACCTTCGGGATCAGATGTCCAGCTGTATTCATATGCGCCGGAACCACCACTTGCTTCAGCATTCAATTGTACTGATACTCCAAAGCAAATTTCATCAATTGATGCAGTTACATCAACAGATAAGGCCTCTCTTACATCAATATAATCTGTTTTTGTTTCTGTACCAGAACCCGCATCATTTGTTGCTGTTAATTCAACCGTATACAGTCCTGTTTCCTCAAAAATAATCATAGGATTTTGTGAAGTTGCTGATGTTCCTTCAACATATAGTATTGTACTGGGAGTGATTGACCATTCCCATTCGTCAGGAAAATTAGTCGATAAATCAGTGACTTCAACTGTATCTATTGTAGTTGGTGATAAATAATCTGCTTCAAAATCAACTACAGGTGCCGGATAGATTGAGACTATATAGTCCACTTTATTTTCGATATCAGAACCAATAGTATTCGTCGCAGTCAATTCTACTGTATATGCACCCACCTCTAAAAATTTAATTTTTGGATGTTGAGAAGTTGAACTTGTTCCTTCCAGATATTCAATCGTGGAAGGTGTAATTGACCAGCTCCAGCTTGCAGGGTCAAATAGGGATAAATCTGAAATTGAAACTGTATCTTCAATAGTTGGATTTAAATTGTCAGCTTCGAAATCAGCAATAGGAGCTGCAAGTGACGCATTGATATAGTCTGTTTTAGTTTCATTACTTCCTCCTGCATTGTTCGAAACTGCTAATTCCACTGTGTAAGTGACAGCCTCCGTAAACCTCACTTTAGGGTGTTGGGAAGATGCTGTTGTTCCTTGCAAAAATTCTATGGTTGCTGGATCAAACGACCAGTTCCATGAGTTGGGATCGTTTGTTGTGAGATCAGTGAAATTAACCGTATCCGCGATTGTTGGTGTAAGATTATCAGCCATAAAGTCAGCTACAGGCGGTAAAGCATTTGTTATTATATTCAGCGTATAATCTTCAGCTTCACCATATGTGGTTTGTGTGCACGGTTCCGGATTAGAATTAAATCTTTCTGAAACACGCATTTTTATTGAATTAGGATTCAGTCCAACAGGAACGGTAATATCAAGAGACAACACATGTACGCCTTGAGAACCAGGAGTTTGCCCCAAGTCGTAAGCTTCACCTTGGTCTGTAAAATCGCAATTCATATTCCAGTCGATCCACGCCCAAACATGCTGAGTCCAACTACCATTTACTGTAACTTCAACAGATAATGAATAGGTTTGATCTTCTTCAATATCTGTTGAAATATTGGAATAATCACCATAACCGCCGGGCTCAGCAACTGTTGTATTATCAATTGTATTAAAACTGACGTTTGAAATCCAGTCATCGCTTTGGTTAGAATATGATGTCTCACAAAGTACACAGGATATGACATTTATATAATCTGTTTTGGTTTGAATATCCGTTCCATTGTTATTTGTTGCTGTTAATGTCACATCATATGAACCCAATGTATTATAAACTATAGGTGGAGGTGATGCTCCTGAAAAAGAAGCCGGAACTCCTCCCGGGAAAGCCCACACCCATGAATTAGGATCGCAGGCAGAAAGATCTGTAAAACTAACCGAGTTTCCCTCTATAACGGTGGTTGGATTTGCAGAAAAATCTGCAATAATATCCTGAACCGTAATATAATCTGTCAATGTCAAAGAACTTGTTGTATTTCCGTCACCTACTACCAAGGTAACGTCATAGGTTCCAACGGTATTATAAGTAATGGGCGGAGGTGTTTGTCCGCTGTACGAACCAGGAGCGCCTCCTTCAAATGTCCAGTTCCAAGTTGTAGGAGAAGCCAATGAGTTATCCGTAAAGTTCACTGTTCCTCCGGTACACACATTGACAGGGTTTCCTGAGAATTGAGCTGTAAGCGCAGGTGGAGCGATTTGAAAAACTCCTACATGGTTTTTTCTTCCCCCACTAAAATATTCTCCAATAGACCAAAATGTGGCATCATCAACAGGATCAATTGTCATTTGTGAGTAATCACCATACCTTGTTGATGGATCTGATTGCGTTCCGTTAACAATAACTTCTTCAGATAAGGTCATAGTTCCAGTAGGATCATTTGCATATCTACCGGTATAGCGCAATGATGGGTATAAACTGGTACTCACGCAGGTATATGCCAAAGCTATATTTCCACTTGCATCCATGCACATATTTCCACTAAAAGCACTGTGTCCGTCAGGTTGTGAATAGGTTCCTTCCTGGTATATGGTCCATGGATCTCCATCATTATCCTGTCTTAATTCATACCATCGAATACCTGCATAATCATCATTTCCATCCAAATCAATTACAAAATTGAAAACCACGGTGTTGTATGTCGGGAATCTGCGGTATTGGGCCATGTACATAATTGTTGCTTGCAATGCATCAATGTCACCTCCAGATGGTTGTGGTAAATTTGAAAAGGATCCACCATCAAATAATCCGTCAAATGGGGTTGTATTGATAATTTGCGGACTCGAAATAGTAGAATTAGCGGGTGTTATCCAATCCACATTAATATTCCAAATCTTTAAATGATCTGTTGAAACACCTGTCCAAGAATCATCTTGCATATAAACAATGGGTGCATTACCTACCGGAGGCAACGTACTTCCGTTGCAATTAAAACCCAAAGGGCTATAAAAACCGCTTGTAACAATATTAGTCAAGGGAAAACCAACCATTTGAGCATTTAGACCACCGGCAATCATTTCGTCTCTTTCTAAAACAAAAACCACTTCACTTGTTGAGGCTGAATTTTGATCTTTATTGGCTGTAATATAGTATCCATCTGACCAAACTGAAAATTTTGGGTAATCAGGAAAAGTATTCGTTGGAAATCTGTAAACATACCATCCATCATTTACCGGATCAGATCCCTGACAGATGGCCACGTCAAATCCATTTGAGAAAAATTCAGTAATTAAAAAACGATCCGAATAGGGGTCATAAATAACAATCGGATCACCCAATGTTCCTGGGAGAATAGTTCCTAATGATGCTGCATTAGTTAGTGGATTGCCTGCTTTATCCCAAATTCGAAAAGATGAGTTCCATGAATTTACAAAATGATTGGGGCCTACTGCTCCAGTTGGGTCAGTTGGAGTTGCAGTAGCACTTGCAGCTATAAATGTAAGTATGGGTTCTCTTCCAGGTGACTTAAGAATGTTTTTTTGCTTTTGCCATAAAGGGTCTTCCCCTTTTGGTAATCCTTTCCCAGGAACTGACGTATTTTTACCCCACCTTTTAGGATTAACTTCTTTAACAATATCCACTGCCGGCATAAAGGTACCATCAATAATTTGAGATGCGATTGAAGGCACTTCAATCACTGTTTCAGAAGTTACAATTAGCGTTGCTTTTTGCTCGTTTCCTGCATTTTGCGATTGCATTTGAATGCTAACAAATAAAAACAACAAAACACTTAGGACTTGATTTGTTTTTTTCATAATCATTTAATTAGTAAATTGATATCCAAGGATTTAAAATCGGATGTTTAAATTTTCGAAAACAAAAATAGGAAAGTTTTAATAGCATTTATCCCTATAAGTAAAAATTGCGCATCATCAAGCAAGTATAAAATAGAAAAGGGCAGTTTTGGGGCTGCCCTTTTCGTTTCCCAGATTAACTAAAACCATTGCCTATGAAAATAGGATAATCACTTACTTAGACTCCTGATGTTTCAAAAAGGTTGCACGTTTGATGAAAAAATTGTGCACCTTTTTTTATTACTGGATGTGAATGGCTTAAAAAAACAGAAAATTATTTTCTTTTAAGTTTTCCTTAACTGATTTTCAATGGCAGTATTGATCTTTTTTTTCTGTTTATCGTTAAAGAAAACGGAAAGCTTTTGGGTTTCAGGATTTCTAATCTTATTTAATTGTTCGGAAATATATTTCGATTGTTCCGCAAAGCGGCGACAGTATTTACAACCCGCCAGGTGCATTTTTAACTGCATCCATTTCACGCAATTCACCCTATCAAATTCGCTTCGGGTAATTAAATAGGTGGCGGTATCACAACTGAGCATGACGTCATTCATTCCTTTCATCAATATCTTTTTCATTTTGCTCATGACAACCACTTATTTTCCAGGCATTCTCTCAATTGCAGGCGGGC
>PKSW01000366.1 GCA_002869465.1 Marinilabiliales bacterium | reverse complement strand
GCAGAGAAAATACCGGTTAAGAAATACCATGCATTCATACGAATATGATAGGCAAAACTATGCAGCCACATGTCCATTAGGAAATATACGAGTGGCGTAACAAGTAATCCAGCCAGCAACACAAGAAATAAATAATCTTTCGCCAGCAGCGTAACAATTTGTTTTTTAGAGCCTCCCAGTATTTTCCTGATACTGATCTCTTTGGTTCGCTGCTCAATAAGAAATGATGAAAGGCCGTACAATCCCAGGCTTGAAATAAAAATAACGAAGATGGAAAAATAAATAAATAACGAAAGCATTTTTTTATCGCGACCATAAAGGCTTTCCAGCTTTTCATCTAAAAAAGTATAGTGCAGGAATTGGCCCTCGTTGTAATGTTTCCAGGTTTCTCTAACATGCCGGATGGCATCGTCTCTTTGGGCTTCATCAGTTTTTAACATCACGTAGCGATGTCTCGGGAAATAAATAAACACTAATGGTTCCACCTGCCTGTGCAATGAAGAGAAATTAAAGTTTTGAACCACACCAATAATTTTGCCACCTATAGTCTGCGGAATGGTAAGTTGCGAACCAACAGCTTGCTCCAGGTTTAAAAATTCGACCGCAGCTTCATTGACGATATAATACATATTTGAGTCTCCTGCCGGGATCTCTGAAAAGTAATTGCCCTGCAACAGTGGTATCTGAAGGAGATTAAAAAAATTGGTGTCAATAATAAATACGTTTAAACTGATCAGCGACGCCTGAGAAGTGTCTCCTACGTAAAATATTCGTCTTCCTGGCGTATAACCGGGTACACTGCTTGATGCGGATAATTTCCGGATGGATGGATGACTCTTCAGGGTAGCTAAAAAATCATCAGAACGTTGTATATAGGATGTGTCCTGGGGTACATTGACTACAATAATGTTTTCTTTATCAAACCCCAGGTCCTGATTATTAATAAATGCAATTTGCCTGGCAATGATTAAAGTAGAAATGATCATTCCAATGGCAACAAAGTATTGGAGTGTTACCAGAAATTTCCTGAGTCTTCCCCCTGAGATGAGCTGCTTTCCGTCTTTTCCAATGAGTATATTACTGCCTTTTAATACACTCACCGGTCTGAAAGCTGAAAGGATAAATGCAGGGAAACTGCCACTGATAATTGAAAGCACAAATACGGTAAGTATCAGCAACACCCCGAAAAAAATACCGTCTTTTGTGAATAAACTACCAACCAGGGTCAGGTCTTTTCCTACCAATTGATTGAATTGGGGCATTAAGAGTTCAACTAATACCAATGCAAGAAAAAATGCAATAAATGTGAGTATGATCGATTCAGTAATATATTGAATGGTTAATTGTTTTCTAAATGCACCCAGCACTTTGCGAACTCCTATTTCTTTTGCCCTTTTGAGTGACCGGGCTGTTGCCAGATTGATGTAATTGATAGATGCAGTTAACAGTATGAAAGCCGCAATAATACCGAAAATATACAAGTATGACTTATCTATATTACTTGGGCTGTCGTAAAGGAGTGTGGTATTGAAGTGAACATCAGCTATGGGTTCAAGTTTATAATAGCTGTAACCTTCCACCTGTAAGTTGTTATCAGCTATATACGCTGCCATTTTCCGGCTAAAATCCTTATTGAATCTGTGTTCAAATGCAACGGGGTCAACCGTATCGGAGATCTTAATATAGGTGTTGCAATTGATCCAGAACCAGTTTTCATTTAACATGGAAAGATCATTCTCGGGTAATGAATTTACAGAAACAATGGCATCAAAATTCAGATGACTTGGCCGGCATTGTTTTTCATATACACCGGTAATGGTATATTCGCGGACAACGGTTTTTAGTTTTTTACCCAACGCTGGTTCATCACCAAAGATCATGTGGGCCACATCAGTTGATATAACGATTGTGTACGGATCCGATAAAGATTGTTCCGGTGAGCCTTCGGTAAACCGGTAATCAAATATTTTAAAAACATGTGAGTTCCCGAGTGTAATATCCGGCACCTCGAATACCTGATCATTATATACCAGCGAAGAAACATCATTAATATCAGAAGGGTCAGTATAAAACAAATTGGTTGTCAGAACAACTTCCTGGTAATTTTCAAATTCCTCGGCCAGGCGGAAGGGTGTAAGCGCGGCACTATCGATATTGCCATCCAAACTGAATTTTGAAGTTACCCTGTAAATGTGGTCTTTATCAGTCCAGTGCCTGTCGTATCTTATCTCGCTTTGAACATATAAATAAATAAAAACAAAAACGGCAATACCTATGGCCAGGCCAATAATATTCAGTGCCGTATAACTGCGTTGACGGATCAGTATTCTAAACCCTATTTTAAAATAATTGGCTATCAATGTTTTTTATATAAGGCGCGACAGGTTTTCGTTAATAATTTGCCCGTCGAACAAATGTACCGTTCTCCTGCTGTACGAAGCATCTCTTTGCGAATGTGTGACCATTAAAATGGTGGTGCCGTCTTTATTTAATTCGCCCAGTAAGTTCATAACTTCTTCACCATGCATCGAATCGAGATTTCCGGTCGGTTCATCGGCCAGTAATAAACGCGGTTGGGCAACTACGGCCCTTGCAACAGCCACCCTTTGCTGCTGACCACCTGATAATTGAACGGGAAATAAATTTTTCCGATGGCTGATTTCAAGGCGTTCCACAACCTCTTCAACCCTTTTCCTACGTTCCGCTTTTTTCCAGCCTAAATAGAATAATGGGAGTTCAATATTTTCAAGAACAGTTAATTCGTCAATCAAATTGAAATTTTGAAATACAAAACCAATATGTTGCTTTCTGAGTTCAGTCTTTTGCTTTTCATTTAATGAAAATATTTCATTACCTAAAAATGAATATGTGCCACTATCCGCATCATCTATCATACCGATAATATTGAGCAAAGTGGTCTTGCCACATCCTGAGGGTCCCATAACAGCTACAAAATCGCCTTCATCTACCTTAAAATTAATATTCTTCAATGCGATGGTTTCTACACCTTCTGCCTGGTAAACCCTGTTCAAATTGTTTATTGCGATCATTTTTGAAGTTTGCAGCTATTCATTTCTAAAAGCAACTTTTTGCAATAATAACATTTTAAATCTAACTTCCAGATAATCAGCGTTTTTCAAAATATTGTTAAAGTCTAAAGTCACTTTATTTACATCTCTTAACAAACTTTAACGAATTCTGTGCCAAGCCTTATAAACCTTTGCAAAACAGCATTTAGATTAAAAATTACCAACAATGTGTAACTTATTATGTCCGAATTCGTCCATATTTTTGTACACACTTGAACATTATATACTAATTTTACTACACCAATTATTCTTGTTTTACCAAATCAATGCATTATGAGTAAAATAAAAGCCCGGATATTAATTGTTGATGATGATACGGATATTTTACTGGCGGCTAAAATGTTTCTCCGTCAACACTTCGCCATCATTCATACCGAAAACAATCCGCAAAATATCCCTGACCTATTAAAAAGTGAAAACTATGATGTCATTTTACTTGACATGAACTTTTCTAGAGATGCTACCAGCGGGCAGGAGGGGTTTCATTGGTTAAATGTGATTCTGGAACTGGATCCTGCAGCCACAGTAATTTTTATTACCGGATATGGTGATATTGAACTGGCGGTGCAGGGCGTTAAAGAAGGGGCCTCCAATTTTATCTTAAAACCCTGGGATAATAAAAAACTGCTGGCCACCATTGAGGCGTCATTAAGCATTCGCGAATCAAAAGTAGAATTGCAAAGTTTGCGATCTACGCAAAAAGTGCTGATCGCTGATCGAGACCAGGCATACAGCAATTTTATTGCCAAATCGCCGGCTATGAAAAAGGTGATGAGCATGGCATATAAAGTGGCAAAAACAGATGCCAATGTTTTAATCCTGGGCGAAAACGGAACCGGCAAAGAGGTGATTGCACGTGCTATTCACAGAGCCTCTAAAAGAGGGAATAATGTTTTTATCAATGTGGATCTCGGTGCTATTACCGAAAGTCTGTTCGAAAGTGAATTATTCGGCTATAAAAAAGGCGCTTTCACGGATGCAAAAGAGGATCGTTCAGGCCGATTTGAAGTAGCTGCCAAGGGCACCATTTTTTTGGATGAAATTGGTAACCTATCTCAGAATCTGCAATCAAAACTGTTGAGTGTTTTGCAAAGCAGAAAAATAGTTCGTTTGGGTTCAAATAAAGAAATTCCTATTGATGTCAGGCTGATTTGCGCTACCAATATGCCCTTGTATCAAATGGTGAATGAAGGTAAATTCAGGCAGGATTTGCTTTACAGGATCAATACCGTGGAAATTATGCTTCCACCCCTCAGAGAACGCCAGGAAGATATTGAACCACTGTTGGAATACTTTCTGGATATGTACTGTAAAAAATATAATATTCAACGGAAAAGAGTAAATGCAGGGACAATTAAACGGCTGCAAATGCACGACTGGCCTGGTAACATCAGAGAATTACAACATGCCGTTGAAAGGGCTGTAATTTTGAGCGAATCCAATATTCTTGAACCGCAGGACTTTTTCATGGAAGAAACAAATGACACCCGGGATGACACATTTTCTCCCGACAATATGAATCTCAACGAAGTTGAAAAATTGCTCATCAGGAAAGTAGTGGATAAACATGGTGGCAATATAAGCCGGGCAGCCAAAGAACTTGGGTTGACAAGAGCCTCTTTATATCGTAGAATTGAAAAATATGGTTTATAGAAGATTCAGGTTGCAGGTGGTATTCAGGGTAATACTTTTAATAATTACCATATTATTAATCGTATTTACTTATCAGCAAACCGCGTATATTATCAGTACCATCATATTATCATTGTTGCTGTGTGCCCAGGTAGTAGCACTCATCAGGTTTACCGAGCAAACCAATCGGAAACTGATCCGTTTTTTTGAATCCATTCGTCATGCTGATTTTACGAGCAGTTTTACTGATCATGAACTGGGGAAGAGTTTTGAGGGTTTGAATAATGAGTTCAATAAGGTGATTACTGCTTTTAATAAAAACAAAACAGAAAAGGAAGAACATTTCAATTACCTGCTAACGGTTATTCAACATGTAAGTATTGGCATTATTGTTTTTAAACGGGATGGTAATGTGGATGTTTTTAACAATGCCGTTAAACGACTTCTGCAAATTGCCACCTTACGTAAAATCGAAAACCTAAAGGAAATTTCAGCAGATCTGCCTGATAAACTTATGCAAATGAAGGCCGGAGAGAAAATCCTGCTAAAGCTTTTTATCAAAGATGAACTGGTACAACTTTCTATTCATGCCACTGAATTCAGAATGCGGGGCGAAGAGTACGTGCTCGTTTCTTTCCAGGATATCCACCCTGAACTGGAACAAAAAGAAATAGAATCGTGGCAAAAACTGATCCGTGTGCTAACACATGAGATCATGAATTCCATCACGCCGATTTCATCGTTGGCATCTACTGTAAGCAGCATGCTGAATGAATATAAAAGTTCAAATCCAAAAATAACGGCTGATGAGAAAGAAGGACTCGAAGATATCTTGCATGCCATTTCAACCATTGAAAGCCGTAGCAAGGGATTATTAAATTTCGTTGAGATCTACCGGAACTTAACAAGGATACCAAAACCCAATTTCCGGTATTTTAGTGTGAGCGAATTGTTTGATAGAAGTTTAGAATTGCTACAACCTAAAATAAGCGAGTATAACATCCTTATTAAAATCAAGATATTCCCTCAGGATTTAAAAATACTTGCTGACCCCGACCTGATTGACCAGGTAGTAATCAACCTCTTATTAAATGCTGTTGATGCCATAAAAGAAGTGCCGGACCCACAGATAACAATAGTAGCTTCAACTAATTTAAATAATCGTACCACCATTGAATTTGCAGATAATGGTAAAGGAATAAAGCAAGATATTCTAGACAAAATATTCATGCCTTTCTTCACTTCAAAAAAAACGGGTTCGGGTATCGGGCTTAGCCTTTCCAGGCAGATCATGCAAATGCACAAAGGCAGCATCAGCGTCAGGTCAAAACCCGATGAAGGCGCCTTGTTCACATTGGTATTTTAAAATTGGATATTGCTTTTGGAAATGCCTAATTTTGCTAAAAGAAGTTGAAAATGAAAAAGCCAATTATCAGTAAGTATAAAATTAACTCCTTATCCACCTATCGCTGGAGTCCGAGAGCTTTTAGCGAAAGGCCCGTTGAAAAAGAAAAAATCCGGCGGATATTGGCAGCAGCCCGGTGGGCTCCATCGGCATTTAATGAACAACCTTGGCGGTTTATTTTAGGTATAAAAGGGCAAGAAACTTACAATAAAGTATTGAAAACTCTGGTAGAATGGAATCAAAAATGGGCAGGCCATGCGCCGGTACTCATTTTGAATGTGACCAAAAAAACATTCTCATTGAATGGAAAACCCAATGCGGCTTTTAAATATGACCTCGGACAAGCGGTAGCTCATCTGAGCCTTGAAGCCATGAATCAGGGTGTTTACTCTCATCAAATGAGCGGTTTTAGTCAGGAAAAAGCGATCCAATTATTTCAAATACCTGACGATTATCAACCAGTTTCGGTGATAGCTTTGGGGTACTATGGTAAACCAGAACTATTGCCGGAAGATATGTATAAATCTGAAATAGAAAAGCGTAAAAGGCAAGCTTTGGATGATATGGTTTTTGCAAATAATTTTGGTGAGAAAACAGACATTTTTTAAGAAATACTACAGCATGAAAATCATTTCCATACTTATCATACCGCTAATTATTGTTCTGTCATGTCAGCATTTAATTGATAAAAAAAATACAACCACTGAGCAGCCTGATAAAACAAAAAAAGTCCAGGTTCCTGAATTTAATGCTGATTCTGCTTATTATTTCGTCGATAAACAGGTGTCTTTCGGACCCCGTGTTTCCGGAATGGAATCTCATGAAGAATGTGCCAACTGGATTGTGAACAAGTTAAAAATATATAGCGATACAGTTATTGTGCAGCCTTTTAAAGCCAGAACTTATGATAATAAAACGAGGAATGGAAAAAACATTATTGCATCTTTTAATTTAGACAAGGAAAAACGGATTTTGCTGATGTCGCATTGGGATTCACGTCCATTTGCTGATTACGACGAAGAT
>PKSW01000380.1 GCA_002869465.1 Marinilabiliales bacterium | reverse complement strand
TTTGGTTTCTACACCTTATATGGATGAGGCAAACCTTTGCGATCGTATCGCTTTGATACAGGATGGGGCTTTTATGAAGATTGACACACCTGAAAATATAGTTGCAGCATACGACCAGGAATTGTGGGCGGTTAAAAGCGACGACATGTCGAAACTCTTAAAAGATCTGCGTGCGAATCAGGAGGTCAGAAGTTGTTTTGCGTTTGGTGACACCCACCACATAACGGTTGGAAAAATCACACCGTTAGCATTGGAAGCGTATTTAAAGGAAAAAGGGCATTCCGATATGAGCATCATCCCTATAAAAGCCGGTATCGAAGATTGTTTCATGGAATTAAGCGAAGCATCATGAAGGTGATCGAAGCACACGACCTGACCAAACGATTCGGTAATTTCACGGCAGTGGATGCCATCACATTTGAGGTCGTAAAAGGCGAAATATTTGGCTTTTTGGGGGCAAATGGTGCCGGAAAAACTACGGCCATGCGCATGTTGTGTGGATTGAGTAAACCTACATCCGGGATTGGAAAAGTGGCAGGATTTGACATTCAAAAAGACCCGGAAAAAATTAAGAAGAATATCGGCTATATGAGCCAGAAATTTGCGCTTTACGAAGACTTGAAAGTATGGGAGAACCTGCGCTTGTTTGGGGGCATTTATGGTGTTCCTGCCAAAGAAATCAACCAGCGGATTGATTCTTTGCTACAAACGCTCGGTTTTACAACGGAAAAGAACACCATGGTAAAATCGCTTCCGTTGGGTTGGAAGCAAAAACTCGCCTTTTCGGCAGCTATTTTCCATGAGCCTAAGATTGTTTTTCTGGATGAACCTACCGGGGGCGTTGATCCTGCTGCCCGGCGACAGTTTTGGGAGCTGATCTACGATGCTGCTGATCGAGGAATTACGGTGTTCGTCACCACTCATTATATGGATGAAGCAGAGTATTGCGACCGGGTTTCCATCATGGTGGATGGAAGGATTGATGCGCTGGACAGCCCTACAAACCTAAAAGAAAAATACAAAGTTCAGTCAATGGATGAGGTGTTTTTTCAATTGGCCAGGGGTGCAAAAGCAAAAGAATAAAGGATGAGAAAATTTTTGGTATTTACGCAAAAAGAATTTTACCATATCTTCAGGGATCGCTGGACAATGATTATTTTGCTGGTGCTTCCCATTTTGATGATCCTCATGTTTGGCTTCGCCATAAGCACTGAAATTAAAAGTGCGCGTTTTGCCGTTTACGATCCTTCTCACGACCTGGCGACGCAAAAAATAACCAATAAAATCCAAAGCAGCGAGTACTTTACGCTGGAGACCTACCTGAGTGATCCTGCTCAGATTGAAAAGGTTTTTCAAAAAGGGGAAATCAGCCTGGTGGTGGTATATAGCGAAAATTTTTATCAAAATATTGTACAAACCGGCGAGGCCCAGATATTGCTAATTGCCGATGGTACCGACCCCAATACCGCTTCAACGCTGGTAACCTATGTCAGTAGGCTGGTGGCGGCTTACCAGGTGGAACAAATGGGTGCCAGCGGATTGCCTCCTTACCAGATCCAGACAGAAGTGAAATTGCTTTATAATCCAACGCTCAAGGGTGCCTATACGACAGTACCGGGAGTTATGGGATTGATTTTAATGCTGATTTGCGCCATGATGACCTCAGTTTCCATTGCACGGGAAAAAGAATTCGGAACCATGGAAGTAATTCTGGTTTCTCCCATGCCACCCTTGTTGATCATTCTCTCGAAAGTGATTCCCTATTTTACCATTTCCATCGTCAACTACTTAACCATACTCGCGCTGGGGGTGTATGCGCTGGATGTGCCGGTTGTGGGCAGTTTTATGCTGTTAACCATGTTATCACAATTGTTCATATTTGTTTCGTTAGCATTGGGACTCCTAATTTCATCCATTGTGAATACGCAAATTGCAGCTTTGCTGGGCTCGGTTATGGGTTTGATGTTGCCGGCCGTATTGCTTTCGGGCTTGATGTTTCCCATCGAAAACATGCCCTTGTTTTTGCAAATTCTCGCACAAATCGTACCTGCAAAATGGTTTATCGCCGCTGTTAAAAATGTAATGATCATGGGTTTGGGAGTTGAATCCATTTTACGGGAATTGGCTGTGCTGGGGACCATGGCTGTTGTATTAATTGCTGTGAGCTTTAAAAAATTTAAAATCAGACTCGACTAAAGATGTTACGCTACCTCATAGAAAAGGAATTTAAGCAGATAAAACGGAACGTTTTCATTCCGAGGCTCATTTTTATCATGCCACTGTTTGCCATGATCATTTTTCCTTATGCCGCCAATTTCGACGTAAAGAATATTGATCTGAGCATTATTGACCACGATAAGAGTAGTTATTCCCAGGCATTGATTCAAAAGGTACAGTCTTCGGGATATTTCAGGATCAGCAATGTTTCTGGTACCTACGATGAGGCCATGAAAAGCATTGAGGCAGATGAATCGGATGTGATACTGGAAATACCCCTGCATTTTGAACGCGATCTCATAAAAAAACAAAAAGCTGATTTGATGGTTTCAGCCAATGCGGTAAACGGAAATAAAGGCGGACTGGGCAGTGCTTACCTAGCCAATATTATTGCCGATTACAACAATGAAGTTCGTGTTAAACTCATGCACAACGTTAATATGGTTTCCATTCCCGCGATGGAGTTGGTGCCATTGTATCGTTATAACCCGACACTTAAGTACGAAGTGTTTATGGTTCCTGCCTTGCTGGTGATGATTCTTGCCATGATCACGGGTTTTCTGCCGGCCCTCAATATTGTTGGTGAAAAACAAAGCGGAACCATCGAACAAATGAATGTGACGCCCGTAAAAAAATGGACGTTCATATTGTCGAAGCTTATTCCATACTGGGTCATTGGATATGTAGTGGTGTCCATTGCCATGGGAATTGCATTATTTTACTGGAACTTAAAACCATCCGGTAGCTTATTGACAATTTACCTCTTTGCCAGTTTGTTTATCGTCGCTTTTTCAGGCTTCGGGCTGGTCATTTCCAATTATGCCACCACTGTTCAGCAGGCCATTTTAATGATGTTCTTTTTTATGTTGACCTTCATCTTTTTAAGCGGCCTGTATACGCCAGTTGAGAACATGCCAGGCTGGGCACAACTGATCAGCAATATCAGTCCGCTGAAATACATCATGCAGGTTTTTCGGCTGGTGTACTTAAAAGGCAGCAGTTTTAACGAACTCCACAAGCAGTTTTTTGCCCTCATCTCGTTTGCAATTGTTTTTTATACCTGGGCTATTTTAAGTTATCGGAAAACAGGATAGCTTCATAAAGCATCAACTGTTTAATGTGAATTTTTTAATTGAAATTGAACAAATAACGATTGAAAAATGAAGATTCTCCTCTTTGTTAAAACTTAATATTTGGAAAGAATGAAACTTATATCTTATATTAGCAGAGATAAATCAAAATAGATGACCTATAGAACAGAAAGTTTAAATTTGATTTTGACAAAATGTAAACTATAAATTAATTAATGTATGAGAAATTTGACGATTATTTTGGCTTTAATGGGGTTTTTGGCCACTCCATTTGTAACTATTCAGGCTCAGGAAGTTAGTGGTGACGATATCCTGGGTGTATGGCTTAACGAAGATAAAGATGCACATGTGGATATTTACAAAGAAGGCGATAAGTTTTATGGAAAAGTTGTTTGGCTGGAGGAACCCAATGAAGAAACAGGAGAACCTAAGCTGGATGATGAGAATGAAGATGAAAGTCTAAGGTCGCGACCCATTATGGGATTGCTGCTTTTAAGAGATTTTGTGTTTGATGGGGATGATGAATGGGAAGACGGACGTATTTACGACCCCAAGAATGGAAAAGATTATAAATGTTACATGGAATTTCCTGATGAAGATGACAAAAACACATTGAAAGTTAGGGGCTATATTGGTTTTAGCATGTTAGGAAGAACAACCTACTGGACCAGAGTTGAATAAAGCAGAACATTTACCAATCTTTTTAAATCTCTTTTTTTTATCAAAGGCATGAACTTTATTAGAAAATTCAATTGCAAACCGAGAATTTGAAATAAAATCCAAAAATGAAGTTCAATTAAAATATTGAACGGGTTCAAACTAAAGCAGTCCTTTATATCCAAAATATAAAGGACTTTCTATTTTAGCTTTTCAAGCCAATAATATTGGATATTCATTGTTTATTTTGATTTTCAAAGTACCCCAGTAAAATTATCTAATTTTGCCTGGCTTTATTGAACAAAAAGAAGATTAAAAAATGAACAATAAAAGAACACAAACGATACTTAGAAAACCCGAATGGCTGAAAATAAAAGTGCCTTCAGGAAAGGATTACCTGGCGGTGAGAGATATTGTTGAAAAAAATAAACTGCATACAATCTGTACAAGTGGCCATTGCCCGAATATGCATGAATGCTGGGGACGGGGAACCGCTACATTGATGATACTGGGAGATATTTGCACAAGGGCATGTGGATTCTGCAATGTAAAGACTGGAAGACCGGAAAAAGCAGACTGGGATGAGCCTAAAAGGGTAGCCCGATCGGTAGAATTGATGAAACTCAAACACTGTGTAATCACTTCTGTTGACAGGGATGACCTAGATGATTTGGGTGCCGGTATTTGGGAAAACACAGTGAAGGAAATAAAAAAACTCAATCCTGAAACTACCATTGAAACTTTAATTCCTGATTTTGACGGGAGAGATGATCTCATTCTTCAAGTAATCAATTCAGGCCCGGATGTGGTATCGCATAACCTTGAAACTGTTCGAAGAATAACACCATGGGCGCGCAGCAGGGCCAAGTATGATACCAGTTTAAAAACACTTGAGGTAATTGCTAAATCCGATGCAGTTTCAAAATCGGGCATTATGGTGGGCTTGGGCGAAACATTCGATGAAGTAATTGAAACAATGGACGATTTAAAAAACGTTGGAGTTGAAGTACTTACCATTGGACAGTATCTGCAACCCACCAAAAAGCATTTGCCTGTTATGGAATACATTTCGCCTGAAAGATTTTCCGAATACAAAACAGCAGGATTAGAAAAGGGATTTCGTTTTGTGGAAAGCAGCCCGCTGGTACGATCATCCTACCGGGCTGAAAAACACGTGCAGAAATAATATACAATGAAAAACAATATTGTAGAACTTCGTAATTTGGGACTGATTGACTATAAAGAAGCCTGGGATTACCAGGAAAACTTATTTGAACAAATCGTAGCATTCAAACAGAAAAAACGAGATGGACAATCAGCTATTATTACGCCTAACTTTCTTCTTTTCTGTGAACATCCGCATGCATATACCATTGGTAAAAGCGGCAAAGAATCCAATTTGTTGATCAATGAAAACATGCTGAGGAGCCGTGGCGCATCGCTTTATAAAATAAACCGCGGGGGTGATATTACTTATCATGGTCCTGGGCAATTGGTCGCTTACCCCATTCTTGATCTGGATAATTTCGGATTGTCAATTAAAAGTTATATAGATCAACTGGAAGAGGTTATTATTCGCGTATTGAAAAGATATGGGATCAGAGCCACACGTTCAGAAGGCGCAACCGGAGTTTGGCTGGATGCCGAAAATCCTGCTAAAGCCAGGAAAATATGTGCTATTGGTGTGCGTACAAGTCATTGGGTAAGTATGCATGGATTTGCTTTTAATATTAGCACTGACCTCAGCTATTTTGAACATATTATACCTTGTGGCATCCAGGGAAAAAGTGTTACATCTTTGCATAAAGAACTTGGCAGAAACGTGGAAATGAATGAGGTTCGTGACAATGTATTGCAGGAATTTGAAACTGTTTTTCATATGAAGGTCACAAATTTTTGATTTTTTTACATAATACTTTGCAACACTTCCAGCGAATTAATTTGATGGATATTGGGCATGTGAAGTTGATAATATCGCACTAAAATATCAACCATCTTTCGCCGGTTGGCATTTCCTAATTTAATTTGGTAGCTGTCTTCAAATGTTGATTTGCCAATTTCAGCCATTTGTTGCACAATTTCACCGCTTATGCAATTGGGATGTTCCGGCTGGTTTTGTTGAAAAAGTCCTTCCTGTAAATCAAAGAAATTCATTTCACCATGATCAGAAAATTTGGGATAAAAACCCAAAAAGCGACTGAATTGAAATAGAAAAACCAAATGGAAATTAATGACACTTTTTTCAGTCAGGTCAAGCCAGGTTAATGCATGGAACAACCAATCGAATAGTGGTTTATTTGGCGTTTCTTCACGAAGGGTTTTGATTAAAATTTCATATAAGAAGAATAAAATGGATTGCTTCACCATATTAACTATCAAATCATGGTAAGTATGTATTACCTTCACTTCTTTGATCTGGTGGAGTTCTTTGCCTTCCCTGTGATTCACAACTAGGTCAAGAATGGTTAAGGGTTCGAAATAGGCGATCTTAAGTGTCGACTTTTTACTTTTTAACCCCCTGATTATAAACGATAGCATACCGAATTCCTCGGTATATATCTTAACAATGATAGCTGATTCGGCATACTTAAATTTTTGAAATACAATTCCGCGGGTATTAAATAGCATGTCAGGTAGCGATCAGTAAGTCGTAAAATTAAACATTAGATGAAAAGAAATAAGCAATAAGTGGACAAGTAATTACTTTACCACCAAAATTTTCGTAACCAGTTTTTCCGAACCGTCATTGTTAGTAACAAAAACGAGATAAATACCAGTAGCAGCCCTGCTTCCGTTATAGCTATTTCCGTCCCATATGGCAGTACCGCCTTCAGAGAGTGTGCCGAAAACTACATTACCATAAGTATCAGTAATTTTAACATTGGAGTTATTTTCTAAACCGGTTATGGCAATAGGACCAACATAATTTTCCCTAACAGGATTAGGAAAAGCATAAACCCCCTGGGGGGTCGGTCCTGGTGGTGTAGCATTTCCCCGAAAAGATATGATTCCGTTGGCTGTTCCAATAAAAACTTCACCATTCGCTTTGATGGCAATGCTTGTAATGCTATTTGATAAGAGGGGGCTATTATCTGTTGTAAAATGGTGTATTTCTTCAGTACCATCTTCGGAAAGCAGAAAAACCCCGGCTCTTGAAGTACCTATCCATTTTTGGTTGGCTCCATTGATACTGATGGCGGTAACGG
>PKSW01000231.1 GCA_002869465.1 Marinilabiliales bacterium | reverse complement strand
GCACCCAGGTTTGTTGAAGAAGAAGTGATAAAAAAAGTAAAAGGAATTGTTAGTTAAAACTATATAAAGTGAGCCAAAGAATTAGAATTAAGCTTAAATCATACGATCATAACCTGGTGGATAAATCAGCAGAAAAGATCGTAAAAGCGGTAAAGCAAACAGGTGCCGTGGTTAGTGGTCCTATACCTTTACCAACACATAAAAAGGTATTCACTGTTAACCGTTCAACTTTTGTTAACAAAAAGGCGAGGGAACAGTTTGAGCTAAGCACATTTAAAAGATTGATGGATGTGTATAATTCATCATCAAAAACAATCGACTCTTTGATGAAACTGGAATTGCCCAGTGGTGTTGAAGTGGAGATAAAAGTGTAACAAATAAGAACGGCTTAAAGATAAGTAGAAATGTCAGGATTATTAGGTAAAAAAATCGGTATGACCAGTATTTACGACGAGAATGGTAAAAACATTCCCTGTACCGTAATTGAAGCTGGGCCATGCGTTGTAACTCAGGTCCGTACGAAGGAGAAAGATGGTTATGATGCAATTCAACTGGCTTTTGAAGACCAGAAAGAAAAGCATACCACCAGGGCTTTGAAAGGCCATTTTGCAAAAGCAAAAACAACTCCTAAAAGATATGTTGCCGAGTTTACAAGATTTGAGGAAAAAAAACAACATGGCGATGTTCTTGATGTGAATGTGTTCATAGAAGGCGAGTATATTGACGTGGTAGGAACCTCGAAAGGAAAAGGCTTTCAGGGTGTGGTAAAACGTTACAATTTTAAAGGTGTAAACGACGCTACCCATGGACAGCATAACCGGATGAGAGCACCTGGATCTATAGGGGCTTCATCATATCCGTCAAGAGTATTCAAGGGAATGCGCATGGCAGGAAGAATGGGTGGCAACAGGGTTAAGCTAATTAACCTCCAGGTGATGAAGATTATTCCTGAAAAGAATTTATTAGTAGTTAAAGGAGCGGTTCCCGGTCCAAATAATTCATTAGTAATAATTGAAAGATGGAGTTAGTAGTTCATAATATGAGTGGCGAGGCAACCAGCAAGAAGATAAAGCTGGACAAATCCATCTTTGGAGTTGAGCCCAACGACCATGCTATTTACCTCGATGCAAAGCATCATATGGCAAATGCACGTCAGGGTACACATGATTCTAAAGAGAGAAGTGATGTCATCGGCAGTACACGTAAAATCAAACGTCAAAAAGGAACCGGAACAGCTCGTGCAGGAGATATAAAGAATCCGCTTTTTAAAGGTGGTGGCCGTGTTTTCGGACCGCATCCGCATGATTACGGTTTCAAATTGAACAAAAAAGTGAAACGTATTGCCCGTATTTCTGCACTTACATACAAAGCAAAAGATGACGGTATCATTGTGATTGAAGATTTCAAAATGGAAGCTCCAAAAACAAAGCAATACGTTGAGATGCTGGAAAATTTGAAAATAAAAGACAAGAAAACATTGTTGGTTATTAATGATTCGGATATGAATATTCTGCTTTCAGCAAGAAATATTCCCAGGACAAAAGTGATCAGGGCCGATTCATTAAATACATATGAGATTTTAAATGCCAATACGCTGGTATTTGTTGAAAGCTCATTGAAATCAGTTGAAACCATGTTTTCTAACAAATAAATCTGAAAGAAGATGGGTGTAATATTAAAACCGGTGATTACAGAAAAGATGACTGACAAAGGTGAAAAACTGAATCAGTTTGGGTTTATCGTTGATAATTCAGCGAATAAGCTTCAAATAAAAGAGGAGGTTGAAGAACTTTATGGCGTTCAGGTACTTTCTGTGAACACAATGAATTATTCAGGTAAAAGGAAATCACGTTTTACAAAATCAGGCGTGATCTCTGGTAAAACAAAAGCCTTCAAAAAAGCTGTCGTAACAGTGGCTGAAGGAGAAATAATTGATTTTTTTAGCAACATTTAGACAAGAAAATGGCTCTGAAAAAATATAAACCGACAACACCAGGTCAACGCTTTAAATTAATTAGCGCGTATGACGAGATAACGACTGCCAAACCTGAAAAGAGTTTGATAGCAAGTAAGAAAAGTTCTGGTGGCAGAAACAACGAAGGTAGAATGACTGTCCGCAATATCGGCGGTGGGCATAAGAAGAAATATCGTCTTATTGACTTTAAACGCGACAAGGAAGGAGTTCCTGGAACCGTGAAGACAATTGAGTACGATCCGAATCGGACCGCCCGCATCGCGCTAGTAAACTATGCAGATGGTGAAAAGAGGTATATCGTTGCGCCTCAAGGCTTAAAAGTAGGTCAGAAAATAAATTCAGGTAAAGGCGTAGCTCCCGATCTTGGAAATTCAATGTATTTGAGTGAGATACCTTTCGGTACTGTTATTCATAATATTGAATTGCGTCCGGGACAGGGTGGTAAAATGGCAAGAAGCGCCGGATCATATGCTCAGTTAATGACAAGAGACGGAAAATTCGCCATTATCAAATTGCCTTCAGGTGAAACAAGGATGATACTGCAAACCTGTAAGGCTACTATTGG
This sequence comes from Marinilabiliales bacterium, assembly GCA_002869465.1. Classification (GTDB taxonomy): domain Bacteria; phylum Bacteroidota; class Bacteroidia; order Bacteroidales; family F082; genus UBA4459. The sequence goes on along the minus strand of PKSW01000231.1, from coordinate 4,722 downwards.
TATGGTATCAAATGGTGACCATGCTCTTGAAAAATCTGGTAAAGCAGGAAGAAGCAGATGGTTAGGTCGTCGTCCACGTGTTCGTGGTGTGGCCATGAACCCGGTTGATCACCCGATGGGTGGCGGCGAAGGAAGAGCCTCTGGAGGACATCCTCGCTCACGTAAAGGATTGCCTGCAAAAGGTTATAGAACTCGTTCCAAGAAAAAAGCTTCGAACAAGTACATCATCGAAAGAAGAAAGAAATAGTCATTGAACGTTAATTGAAAAGTATATGAGTCGTTCGTTAAAAAAAGGACCTTACATTGACATCAAGCTGGAGAAAAAAGTGCTGGCTAATGTAGAGTCGAATAAAAAAACGGTAGTAAAAACCTGGTCAAGAGCATCAATGATTTCTCCGGACTTTGTTGGCCAAACCATCGCTGTTCATAATGGAAATAAATTTATTCCTGTATATGTAACGGAAAACATGGTAGGACACAAACTTGGAGAGTTTGCCCCAACACGTTTGTTCAGAGGGCATGCCGGGAAAAAGAATAAAGGAAATTAAAAAAGCACTGTAAACATGGGATCAAGAAAACATATAAGTGCCGAAAACAGAAAAGAAGCGCGTAAAACAATATACAGCGCCAGTCTGAAAAACGTACCTACATCTCCCCGCAAGATGAGATTGGTAGCAGATTTGGTAAGAGGTATGGATGTAGAACAAGCATTGGGAATTTTACAATATACACCCAAAGAACCGGCAAAAAGATTATATAAATTACTAAGATCAGCTATCGCGAACTGGGAAGTAAAAAACGAAGGTGCACGCATTGAAGATAATCAACTATACATTAAGGAAATTATGGTTGACAGCGGAAGAATGCTGAAAAGAATTCAACCGGCACCCCAGGGCAGAGCTCATAGGATCAGGAAAAGATCAAATCATGTAACACTTGTTCTCGGTAACAGGGTTCAAAAAGATGTACCTGAAGTTGTTAACAATGAAACAACCAAAAGCAAATAATTAAAAAGATAGATCTAATAGAATGGGACAAAAAACAAATCCAATAGGACTCAGGTTAGGAATTATCAAAGGATGGGATTCTTACTGGTACGGAGGCAAAGATTTTTCCAGTAAACTTGTTGAAGACGACAAGATCAGGAAATATTTAAATGCACGTCTTGCAAAAGCAGGTGTATCCAAAATTTCCATTGAGCGTACGCTCAAATTGGTAACCGTTACTATTAACACTGCTCGTCCGGGTATCATTATTGGTAAAGGTGGCCAGGAGGTTGATAAGCTGAAAGAAGAGCTCAAAAAACTGACTGGTAAAGAAGTTCAGATCAATATTTCTGAAATCAGAAGGCCTGAGTTGGATGCGCACATCGTGGCAACCAACATTGCAAGGCAGATTGAAGGACGTGTATCATTTCGTCGCGCCATCAAAACTTCAATCGCATCCAGTATCCGTTTGGGAGCTGAAGGAATTAAAGTGTTGATTTCAGGCAGACTGGGTGGTGCTGAAATGGCTCGTGCCGAGCAATATAAAGAAGGACGTATCCCATTGCACACATTACGCGCCGATATCGATTATGCCCTCGTTGAAGCGCATACTACTTACGGTAGAATTGGTATCAAAGTATGGATTTTCAAAGGCGAGATATACGGTAGGCCGGAATTAGTTCCCACTACGATCGGTGGACCTAAACAACAGAGACCGGTAGCACCAAAAGGTGGCGGCGGAAGGCAAAGAAGAAGAGGATAAGACAAAGTATTGTACAATATTTAATTTGAATGAAGCATGTTACAACCGAAAAAACAAAAATATAGAAAGCAGCAAAAAGGCAGGATGAAAGGTAACGCCAACCGCGGACACCAACTGGCTTTTGGATCCTTCGGAATTAAGACATTGCAGGAAGCATGGATTACAGGTCGTCAGATTGAGGCCGCGCGTCAGGCTGTTACACGTTATATGAAACGTGAAGGTCAGATTTGGATTCGGATTTTTCCTGACAAACCGGTTACTAAAAAACCTGCTGAGGTTCGAATGGGTAAAGGTAAAGGTGCTGTTGAATACTACGTAGCCAGGGTAACACCAGGTAGAATTTTGTTCGAAGCTGAGGGCGTACCTGTGGAAGTGGCCAAAGAAGCTTTAAGATTGGCTGCACAGAAACTGCCAGTTACAACAAAGTTTGTTGTTAGAAGAAATTACACTGAAGATAAATAATAAAAGATGAAACAGGAAGTCATTAAAGAATTAAGTACAGCTGATATTATCGAAAGGCTTGAGGAAGAAAAAAAGCACCTCATCCGGCTCAGAATAAACCACGCTGTATCACCGTTGGAAAACCCTCATCAAATCAGTGAGAATAGAAAAACGATAGCTCGTTTAAAAACAGAGTTAAGACATAGAGAAATTGAGGAAAGCAATAATAAGGAATCAAAATAATGGAAAAGAGAAACCTTAGAAAAGAAAGAACCGGTGTGGTTGTGAGCAACAAGATGGACAAATCCATTGTTGTTCAAATTGAACGTAGATTCAGACATGCTGTGTATGGAAAGTTTATAAAGAAGACCAATAAATTCGTTGCTCACGATGAAAACAATGATTGTAACATTGGTGACACGGTTAAAATTGCCGAAACTCGGCCATTGAGCAAGAATAAGAATTGGAGATTAGTTGAAATAATTGAAAGAGCTAAATAATCATGATACAACAAGAATCAAGACTCGCAGTTGCTGATAATAGCGGAGCCAAAGAAGTGCTTTGCATCAGGGTGCTGGGTGGAACCAAAAGACGTTATGCCAGTATTGGTGACCAAATAGTTGTGACGGTTAAAAACGCACTTCCTTCAGGTAATATCAAAAAAGGAGCGGTAACAAAAGCTGTTGTTGTAAGAACCAAAAAAGAAGTACGCAGACAGGACGGGTCATATATCAGATTCGATGACAATGCGGTGGTGCTGTTGAATACAGCCGGAGAAATGGTAGGCACACGTATTTTTGGCCCTGTAGCCAGGGAATTACGTGAGAAGCAATATATGAAAATTGTATCACTTGCACCTGAGGTGCTTTAATATAGAAGGAATATAGTTATGTCTAAGCTACATTTAAAAAAAGGTGATAATGTGATGGTGATTGCCGGAAATAATAAAGGGCAGTCAGGCCGTATCCTTATCGTCGATAGAGAAAAACAAAGGGCCATTGTTGAAGGCGTGAACCTCATGTCGAAACATACAAAACCCAATGCTGATAATCCTAAAGGCGGTATTATCAAAAAAGAAGCTTCTGTTCATATTTCCAACCTAATGCTGATTGATAAATCAGGAAAACCAACAAGGACTGGAAAAAAGACAGACGAGAAAACCGGAAAATCAAAACGTATTTCTAAAAAATCAGGGGAGGTTATTAAGTAATGGAAAAGCAACCTAGATTGAGAAAAAAATACTACGAGGAAATTATACCTGAGTTAACAAAAGAGTTTAACTACAAATCTGTTATGCAGGTTCCGAAGTTGGTAAAAATTGCTGTTAACCAAGGAATTGGTGCAGCGTTGGCTGATAAAAAACTAATTGATATTGGTGTTGCTGAGATGACAGCCATTACGGGTCAGAAAGCGGTACCAACTATTTCAAAACGCGACGTTTCTAACTTTAAACTTAGAAAAGGGAACCCGATCGGTGTTCGTGTAACACTTCGCGGTGATAAAATGTACGAATTCCTCGACAGGCTGGTATCTGTGGCATTGCCACGTGTGCGTGACTTCAGGGGTATTAATGATAAAGGATTTGATGGTCGTGGTAACTATACATTTGGTATTACCGAGCAATTGATCTTTCCTGAAATTGATCTTGATAAAGTAACCAACATCAACGGAATGGATATAACGATCGTTACAACTGCCAGAACTGATCAGGAAGCATTCGCTTTATTAAAGAAATACGGTTTACCGTTTAAAAATCAAAAAAAACAATAGCTCATGGCAAAAGAGTCAATGAAAGCGCGCGAGCGCAAAAGACAAAAAATGGTTGAAAAGTATGCTGAAAAACGTGCTGCATTAAAAGAAGCTGGTGATTACGAAGGATTACAAAAATTGCCACGTAATGCTTCACCAGTTCGTTTGCATAACCGTTGCCAGCTTACAGGCAGACCAAAAGGATATATGAGGCAATTCGGAATATCTCGTATTAATTTCCGTGAAATGGCCTTAAAAGGTTTAATACCGGGAATTAAAAAATCTAGTTGGTAATTGATAAATAAAAAAAAAGATTAAGATGATAACGGATCCAATTGCAGACTATTTAACAAGAGTTAGGAACGCCATAGCAGCTAAACACCGCCTGGTTGAAATTCCTGCTTCCAATTTAAAAAAGAATATAACCAAGATTCTCTTTGAAAAAGGATATATTCTGAACTATAAGTTTGAAGAAGACAATATGCAGGGCATTATTAAAATTGCGTTGAAATATCACCCTGTTACTAAAATGGCAGCTATTAGCAGCCTGAAACGTGTGTCTTCACCAGGTCTTCGTAAATATGTGAACGCTGATGAGTTGCCACGTGTTATGAATGGTTTGGGCATAGCCATACTTTCTACTTCGCAAGGTGTAATCACTGATAAAGAAGCTCGGAAGTTGAATATTGGTGGTGAAGTAATTTGTTATGTAAGTTAAACAGGAGATAAACAGATGTCACGAATAGGAAAATTACCCATAGCAATACCTGAAGGAGTCGATAT
>PKSW01000461.1 GCA_002869465.1 Marinilabiliales bacterium | reverse complement strand
TTAGAAACGATATTGAACGTTTCTCATTCAATACAGGAGTGAGCGCATTTATGATTTGTATAAATGAACTCACAGATCTCAAATGTCATAAAAGAGAAATTCTGGAACCATTAGCGATATTAATATCACCTTATGCACCCCATATGGCTGAAGAATTATGGACAGCCCTAGGAAATAATCCCCGAATAAGTGAAGTTGAGTATCCCCATTTTGATGAAAAATATTTAGCCGAAAACACTTTTACATACCCGGTTTCATTCAATGGAAAAATGCGATTCAAAATCGATTTACCAGCAGATATGTCCGTTCTGGAAATTGAAAAAGCAGCGCTTGAAGCGGAAGATGCCCAAAAATGGATCGAAGGAAAAACGGTAAGAAAGATCATTGTGGTGCCCAATAGAATTATCAACGTAGTGATTCAGTAAATAGTCGCTCGTTTTCCATTTTTAAATGTTGTTCAAAATGCTGTGAAATAATAGAATATTTCATTAAGGCATTATCTTTGCTAATTGTGTCCTATCAATTCCTTAATGATATTATCATGAAAAAGTTCAAAGTATTTTTTTTAATCACCATTGTGGCAATCGTGTCATGTAGTTTTAACATAACATATGATAATATGAAGGATTATAAACCAGATTGGAAACAGGTTGAGAAATTTGTTGAACAGGGGCTTCCAAAGTCAGCTTTAAAAATTGTTGATAGTATTTATTTTGAAGCGAAAAAAGATAATAATACGCCCCAGGTTTTAAAATCATTGATATACAGGGTAAGCCTGCAGAGCCAGTTTGAAGAAGACCATATGGTGAACGCCATTAAGGTTTTCGAAAATGAACTTGAAAGTGCAAAAGTACCAGAAAAACAACTGTTGCAATCGATGCTGGCCGAAATGTATTCATGGTATTATCAGCAAAACAGGTGGAAAATTAATGATATGACGGCTGTTGAAGGACTGGTTGAGGAGGACATCAGAACATGGGATGCTGTCAGGTTGAACACAAAAATCAGGGAATATTATCTCGCTTCTTTAAAGGAAAAGGAAAGATTGGAAAGTATAGATATTGAGGCATTCTCAGCTATACTGAATGTGGAAGAAAAAGACCAGGAGGCTTATATATTGTGGCCTACATTATTTGATTTGTTAGCGAACCGGGCGATTGAATATTTTTCAACCCAGGATGCACAACTTGCAAAAATTGGAGATGCTTATACCCTAAGTAAAAATTATCTCGTACCTGTTAAAGATTTCGTGAATATCGATTTTAAAGAAGATAATTTAATTGAGTTACGTTTGTACCATCGGTTGTTGGCACTTCACCTGAAAGAAAATAATACGGCTGCTTTGGTTGATCTCGATCTGAAAAGACTCAAGTATGTGTATTCGCATCTTGTTCAGGATACATCCAACGAAAAAAGATACATGGAAATCTTATCAGATTTGGCTGGGGCCTACAAAAAGGAGCCACAATTTGTTGAAATTTCCTACGAATTGGCGCAAATGTATTTTCAGAATGGCAATACCTATAAACCTGGATCAGGAGAGCAATATAGGTGGGATTTAAATAAAGCTGACAGTATTTGCCGCGAAGCTATAAAAGCGTTTCCTGATACGATAAAGTCAAATGCCTGTCAGAATCTCATCAATGAGATCAACCAGGTTAATTTTGACCTTCAGCTTACGAATGTTGAATTACCGGGAAAACCATTTTTGGGCTACTTAAGTTTTAAAAATTCAACCAAACTTTACTTTAAAATAGTAGAGGTCGATCCAGATCAGTACCGGGAACATAGCTTGACCTACAGGGAAAAAGATCAATTATTAAAATATTTGAAAAATTCGGAGGTTCATTCGTGGTCGGTTGATTTACCCGACACCAAAGATCATCAAAACCATGCTACTGAAATAAGCCTTCCTGAACTCTCCAAAGGATTCTATATGATTTTCATTTCGGATCATCCCGATTTTGAAAAAACAGATCATTTAGAATACAATACCATTTGGATCAGTGAATTAAGTTATATAACGAACAGTGACTCAGAAGCTGGAAGTTTTGAGTTGTATGTTCTCAATCGCGAAAAAGGATTGCCGGTTTCAGAGGTAATGGTAACTACTTATCGAACCGAATATGAAGGCAGAGACCGGGAATATACCATCAAAAAACTGTATACTTATCAAACAGATAAAAACGGGTATTTAAAAATGAATGAACAGTTTGATGCAAGAAATAGTTCATTCATGTTCTCACTTCAAAAAGATGATGACCGACTGTTTTCAGAAGGCAGGTATCATTTGTCGTATAACCGACCCGATGAAAAATTCCGTACCCAAACTTATTTGTTTACTGACAGGGCCATTTACCGTCCGGGTCAAACCGTGTATTTTAAAGGAATTGTAGTAGATAAAAACGGCAATGATGTTAAAATAAAACCGGGATACCAGGCGCAAGTCACATTAAAAAATGCCAGCTACAAAGAAGTAAGTACCATTGAAAAAACATCCAATGAATTTGGTTCATTTCACGGAGTATTTGTGATTCCGCAGGGTGGTTTAAACGGCCGGATGACCATCAAGTGTGAAACGGGTTCTGTTTCGTTCCAGGTGGAGGAATACAAACGACCTACTTTCCATGTAGAATTTGATACGATTAAAGATACCTACATATTGGGAGATGAAATTTCAGTAATAGGTCATGCAGAAACCTATACCGGTAACGCAGTTAGCAATGCGAGCGTAAAGTTCCGGGTGGTGCAACAGTTAATGCAGATACCATATTACCGGTATTATATGTACTTCCCAAGTTATAAAGAAAGAGAAATTGCAAATGGCATCATAAAAACTGACGATGATGGTAAGTTTATCATCAGCTTCGAAACGAATTCAGAACAAGTTTCGGGTATGCCTTTTGAGCCGAATTATCAGTTTCAGATACATGTGGATGTAACGGACATAACTGGCGAAGTGCAGTCGGGAGAAACAAACGTGGCTGTAGGCCGGATCTCTAAATACTTGACGATCAATGCTGCTGATAAAATTCAAAAAGAAAAAACGAAAGGAATTGAAATCAGCGCCAAAAATATTGCAGGTGCTGAAATCGATATAGAAACCAGAGTTCAATTTTACCGTCTGGTGCCACCTGAACAGTTATTTGTTGAACGCTACTGGAATCAACCTGATCTTTATCTGATTCCTGAACAGGAATATAAGGAGGAATTTCCCCTGCAAGCATACAAAGATGAAGATCAGAAAAGTACTTGGAAAAAGGAAAAACTTATTACGAAGCAGATCACCATTCAGGGTAAGGAATTCATTTTAAAAGAAGAATTAGCCACATTGGAACCCGGGATATATTATATTACAATTGAAGATGTTGCTGATACCCTTATCAAATCAGAAAAATACATTACCCTGTATTCCGCAGCATCCAATAAATTTCCTGAAAAGGAAATGTTATGGAGCACCTTAACACAATATGTTGCAGAACCAGGAGAAACCATTCAATTGGTGGTAGGTTCGGCTGATAAAAAGACGAAAATTTTATACGAATTAGTGAATGGTGAAGAAGTTATTGAAAGAACCTGGCTGACCATCAGTCGTGAGCAAAAAGTAATTGATATTCCTGTAAAAGAAAGTTACCGGGGTGGTTTCAGGGTGAATCTGAGTTCAGTTAAATACAACCGTGCATTCGAGAAAAGTTATACTATAGATGTGCCATTTACCAATAAAAATCTGGACATTACCCTCGAAACCCATCGTGATTTCCTTACTCCCGGACAAAAAGAAGCGTGGAAAGTTAAGATCAGCGGTCCGGGTGGAGAAAAAGTAGCTGCCGAATTGCTTGCTGGTATGTACGATGCTTCTCTCGACCAGTTTCAACCCAATCAATGGGCATTGGAATTATATCATTCAAAAAGAAGTGCTTCCAACTGGAAGTCTGGCCAGTTCAGGGCAGGCAATAGTAATGTATTGATCAATAATAATCCCGACTATTTGAACGTGAGATATAAAGTGTACCCAGCGATCAATTGGTTCGGGTATCAGCAGGGATATGGAATGGGTATTTATAGAATGGATGGCATACTGCGAGAAAAAAGCATGGTAAATGCTTCAGGCGAAATGAGCATGGATGGAGAAGCAGAAGATGCTATTGTAGCAGAAAATAAAGAGCAGGATGGAAGCGAATTACCTCCAACAGATGAAGTTTTACAAAATGAAACGGAAGAAGTCCAAATACTATTACGTACCAACTTCAACGAAACTGCCTTTTTCTACCCGCAATTACAAACGGATAGCAGCGGAAGTGTCATCCTAAATTTCACCACACCTGATGCTTTAACCGAGTGGAAACTATTGATGTTATCACATACCAAAGACCTGAAAACAGACGCCTTTGTTGAGCATATCAAAGCCAAAAAAGATCTGATGGTAATTCCCAACGTACCCCGTTTTGTGCGCCAGGGAGATAAACTGGCGTTCACGGCGAAAGTGATCAATTGTACCGATGAGCAGCAAAAAGTAAATATACATTTGGAACTTTTTGATCCGGTAAGCATGAAAGTCATTGATATTATGGAACCCACTGAAATCCAGGAATTGTCTGTCGTTCTCGAAGCTAAACAGAGCAAAGTGGTACAATGGAAATTGGACATTCCTTTTAATATCAGTATGCTGGGCTACAGGATCAAAGCCTCTTCTGCTACATTTACCGATGGTGAAGAAAGGATGTTCCCAGTGCTTACCAACCGCATGCTGGTTACCGAAACCCTGCCAATGCACCTCCACGGGAACGAAACCAGAAAATTCAGTATGGTAAAACTAGTTAATAGTGATAAGATCATGATGGCTTCAACGCGTCAGAATTATAGGTACACGGTTGAATTCACTTCAAACCCGGCATGGTATGCCATTCAGGCACTGCCTTATTTAAGCGAACCAACTGTGGAAAGTGCTTCCAACCTGTTTCATGCCTATTATACCAATGTATTGGCATCGTTCATTGTAAACAGTGATCCGAAAATAAAGAACGTATTAGAAAGCTGGAAAACTCATTCACCGGATGCTTTTTTATCCAATCTTCAGAAAAACCAGGAACTGAAAAGTGTTGTGTTGAACGCCACCCCATGGGTATTGGAAGCTGAGAATGAAGAAGAACAAAAAAGAAGGATCGCGGTATTATTTGATATCAATAGGATATCGAATCAGACAGAAAATACCATGGAAAAATTACGCCAAACCCAGCTGTCATCAGGCGCCTGGTCGTGGTTTAAAGGCATGCGAGACGACAGGTACACTACCCAGCAAATTGTGCTCGGTTTTGCCCGTCTGAACGAAAAGCAGGTTATTGATTTGAAGCAAAATCAAATGGCCATGCAAATGGTCAAAAAGGCGGCAAAATATCTTGATGGGGAAATTAAGGATGATTATGAAAAGGTATTGGAGAAATTTCCCGGAAAGACCCAACAGAATCATATCGGCAGTCTCCAGATACAATATTTATATGCCAGGACATTGTTAATGGACGAGGTAAACATGCAGGATGCTTCTTCAGAAGCCTTCGAATATTACCTCGGACAGGCTAAAAAGTACTGGCTGAAACAGAACAATTATATGCAGGCGATGATCGCTGTAGTTTTAAATAGAAGCGGTTACAGAAATGAAGCCGAGGGTATTTTACGATCGCTGCAGGAAAGATCCATTCAGGATGATGAAATGGGTATATACTGGCGACAGGAAAATGGCTGGTATTGGTACCGGGCTCCGGTTGAAACCCAGGCAATGATCATTGAAGCGTTCCAGGAAATTCTGAAAAAACCAGCCCTTGTCGATCAGATGAAAATATGGCTGCTCAAACAAAAGCAGACCACACACTGGAAAACAACATCAGCTACTGCCGAAGCGGTTTATGCCCTGTTGATGAATGGAAAAAGCCTATTGGATAATGATCAACTGGTTCAAATTAAGGTGGGCAATACAGAAATTCCTATCCCTGCAATGGATGGAAGTTTACAGGCCGGAACCGGTTATTTTAAAACTTCATGGATGGGTGAAGAAATAAAAGCCAATATGGGAAATATTGAAGTAACAAATCCCAATGAAACTGTAACCTGGGGCGCTGCTTACTGGCAGTATTTTGAGCAACTCGACCGCATTACTTCCAGCGACTCACCTTTATCAATCGAGAAAAAATTATTTATTGAAAAATTAACTGATGAAGGCCTTGTTTTGGTCGCTTTAAAAGACGGTCAGAAATTGAAAACCGGGGATAAAGTGATTTCAAGAATGATCATTGCTACCGACAGGGATATGGAATATGTACAGGTGAATGATATGCGAGCGACGGCTTTTGAACCAGTAAATAATAAGTCGGGTTATCAATATCAGGGCGGATTGGGATATTATGAAAACATCACGGATGTTTCTACCGACTTTTTTATTCAGTACCTGCGAAAAGGCACTTATGTGCTTGAATATCCGGTTGTGGTTACACAAAAAGGAATGTTCTCTAATGGTATTGCTACTATTCAGTCGTATTACGCACCTGAGTTTGCTGCGCATTCAGAAGGGTTAAAAGTTATTGTTGATTAAATGGTTTGGTCACGCGGAGTATCCCCTCGCTAGAGAATCTTTTTACTATATTTGAGCCACATCTAACAATAAAAAAAAGTTTATGAGTTTTCTTTGGTTTTTAATAGTTGGCGCAGTAGCCGGATGGCTCGCCGGATTGGTTATGAAAGGTGGCGGTTTTGGCCTGCTGGTTAATATCATCGTTGGTATCGTTGGTGGTGTAATTGGCGGATGGGTATTCGGCTTATTAGGTCTTGAATCTGTGGGATTAATTGGCTCTCTGGTAACAGCTTTTGTGGGTGCTATCATTTTATTGTATATCGCTAGTTTGGTTAAGAAAAAATAGTGACCCATATTTTCTTATTTCGAAAGCGTGGCTGTTCCCGGCGCTTCAAAATGTAATTCTAATTAACTTTTTCTTGTTTATTATTCAGCAATAGCTATGTTAAAATGTGAGGTTAAACATATACTTTTGCCTTGAATTACGTTATTGAGAAAAATAAACCGGACATGAACAAAACAACATATATACTTCTCGCCTTCATATGCGTTATCCAACTACCTTTATTACAGGCTCAAACAGAAACCGATACTCTGGATGATGTTGCATCGAGAGTGGAATCTACTGAAATTATAGATGAAACACTGGAAATAAGCCAGTTGGACACTACAAAACAAAACATATATTATAATTTTAATGGTATTACACTGCTAAAAGATTCTCCCATAGTGCAGGAGTTGGACAGCCTTAC
>PKSW01000099.1 GCA_002869465.1 Marinilabiliales bacterium | reverse complement strand
TAAGGTGAAAGAACTGGACATCAGAACCACGGTAGAAGATTTTGCACGTTACACCCAGCTTATCCCCGGATGTTTCTATCGACTGGGAACAGCAAATTCCACAGAAGGCATTCGTTCAAACCTGCATACATCCACCTTCAATGTGGATGAAAAAAGTATAGAAATCGGCACCGGATTTATGATCTGGAATGCGCTTGCTCAACTTAAAACCCAAGTTTAATATGATCGTCGGCGAAAAATCCTATCAAACCGTGTGGATGGAAGGTACCTCTGTTTTTATGATCCAGCAAAACCTGCTGCCTTTCAAATTTGAAATTTATGAATGCCCTACCTACTGGGACACCTGTATGGCCATAACTGATATGATTGTTCGTGGTGCCGGCGCCATTGGTGCTGCTGCAGGTTATGCCATGGCGCAGGCGTTTCTGTTATCAAATAAAAAGACCAAAGCGCTTACAATCCGTGAAGCCCGTCAGGATATTGAACATACACGACCTACAGCAAAAAACTTGTTCTATGCAGTTGACCGTGTTTATAAAGCCGGTTTAATTTCACCCGAAAATGCGATGATCGAAGCCCAACGAATTGCCTTGGAAGATGCACAAAATTCAAAAAAAATAGGAGAATTGGGTGCCGAATTATTTGGACGGAGTGTGAACATCCTAACCCACTGCAATGCCGGTTGGCTTGCATTCGTTGATTTTGGAACTGCCCTGGCTCCGGTTTATCTGGCCAAAAGGCAAGGTAAAGATGTATTCGTTTACGTGGATGAAACCCGGCCTCGAAACCAGGGCGCAAAACTCACTGCATGGGAATTACATAATGACAACATCCCCCATGTGATCATCCCTGATAATGCCGCAGCCGCATTAATGGCCAGGAAAAAAATAGATTTTGTAATTATGGGTGCCGACAGAATTGCAGCCAATGGGGATGTGGCCAATAAAATTGGTACACTTGAAAAAGCCATTATTGCTAAAGAGTATGGCGTACCATTTTATGTAGCAGCGCCTACTTCGACCTTCGACATCGATTGCAAAACCGGTAAAGATATCCCTATTGAAGAACGAGACCCGGATGAAGTGCTTTTTCAAACAGGGATTGATAACAATGGTAACCTCATCAAAATCAGGGTCAGTTCACCTGGTTCCAAAGCATTGAATCCAGCGTTTGATGTCACGCCTTCGAAATACATTGAAGGAATCATTACCGAAAAAGGAATTATCAAAGCCCACAATATGTCAATCAAAAAAATACTGGAAACATAGACTTGCTTATGAATGATAAATTGAGATGTCCCTGGCCTGCCGGGAAACCGAATGATATTGCTTATCACGATGAAGAATGGGGTGTTCCGGTGCACGATGACAGGAAACTGTTTGAGTTTCTGGTGCTGGACGCATTCCAGGCAGGATTAAGCTGGTCAACCATTCTGAATAAACGTGAAAATTTCCGCAAAGCATTCGATAATTTTGATGCTGACATCATTGCCCTTTATGATGAAAAGAAAATTGAAGAATTACTTCGAAATTCAGGAATTATCCGCAACCAACTTAAAATTCGATCGACCATTACCAATGCACAGCATTTTCTTGAAGTGCAAAAAGAATTTGGTAGTTTCGATGCATACATCTGGCAATTTACAGGTGGCAAAACTTTGGTCAACCATTGGGACAGGCATGATCAGGTACCTGCAAGTACCAGAGAATCAGATGCCATGAGTAAGGACCTTAAAAAGAGAGGTTTTAAATTTGTGGGAACAACCATTTGTTATGCATTCATGCAGGGGGCGGGTATGGTAAATGATCATCTTATTTATTGTTATCGCCATGATGAAATCAATCTGCTATAAAACGATTTGATTCGAGGTATTTTTTTAATTTTAGCCTTCTTTTATAAACCTAAAAACATTTAATAATGAAAAATATGCTGACCGTCAGGGCAATCCTTTCACTGGCCTTGTTATTGTTATTTACCCAGGCAGAAGCCAAGAAGAAAAAAGACGAACCGGAACCTGACAGTCTTAAATCAAGTACTTTCAGCGGTTTAAAATGGCGAAGCATCGGCCCTGCATTTGCGTCAGGGAGAATTGCTGATTTCGCCGTAGATTCTGATAATCCAAGCACATATTACGTGGGTGTAGCCTCCGGACATATCTGGAAAACTACGAACAATGGTACTACTTTTACTCCCATTTTTGATAATTATGGTGCTTATGCTATTGGCGCGCTTGCTATGGATCCCAGCAACCCGAATGTGGTATGGGCAGGCACCGGCGAAAACAACCACCAACGTGCACTCGGTTATGGAAATGGTGTTTACAAAACCACTGACGGCGGCAAAAAGTGGAAAAATATGGGATTAGAAGAATCCCGTCAGATTGGTGGCATTTTGATTGACCCACGAAACTCCGATGTTGTATACGTGGCTGCTGAAGGATCAGCCTGGGGCCCCGGTGGCGAACGCGGTTTATATAAAACTACTGACGGTGGAGATAACTGGGAAAAGGTACTCGAAATAAGTGAACACACGGGTGTTGCCAATATTTGTTTTGAACCGGGCAACCCAGATGTGATCTATGCCGGAGCCGAACAACGACGCAGAAGACAATTCTCAAAAATCGGCGGCGGCCCCGAATCGGCTTTTTATAAGTCAACAGATAGCGGAAAAACATGGGATAAGCTTACCAATGGTATTCCCGGAGTAGACAAAGGAGGCATGGCCATTGCCGTTTCTCCGGTGAATCCAAATATCGTTTATGTAATGTTTGAGGCATCCGGCGATAAAGGTGGATTTTACCGTTCCACCAATCGGGGTGCTTCATTTAATAAAATGAATGACTATAATACCAGCGGACAGTATTACAGCGAACTTTTCTGTGACCCGAAAGATGCCGACAAAGTATATTCCATCGGAACCTACACAAAATTTACCACCGATGGCGGCAAAACATGGAACAATGTAAGCAACAACAAACGCCATGTGGATGACCATGCTATGTGGATTGACCCTGATGACACTGATCATTATATGATAGGCGGTGATGGCGGTATATATGAAACATTCGATGGGGGATCAACATTTTTGTTCAAAACCAATTTACCGGTTACCCAATATTACCGTGTTAGCGTGGATAACACTGAACCATTTTATTGGGTGTATGGTGGCACCCAGGACAATAACAGTATGGGTGGGCCATCACGCAACCTGAAATCCGGAGGAGTCACCAGTGACGAATGGGTGGTAACCCTTGGTGGCGATGGTTTCTGGCAGGCTATTGAACCCGACAACCCGGATATCGTTTATTCGGCCTACCAATATGGCAATATTTATCGCTATGATAAAAAATCGGGTGAGAAAATGAAGATCAAACCTGAACCCCGGAAAGATGAATTAACCTACCGCTGGAACTGGGACGCTCCTTTTATTTTAAGTCCCCATTCGGGAACAAGGCTCTATATAGCTGCCAACAAAGTTTTTAAATCAGACGACCGGGGTAATACCTGGGAAGTGATCAGTGAAGACCTGACAAGGAATGAAGACCGCAACCAGTTTAAAGTAATGGATAAATACTGGCCTGCAGATGCCGTTGCTAAAGATGTATCCACTTCACAGTGGGGGACCATTGTTTCATTGGCCGAATCGACCATTAAAGAAGGTTTATTGTTTGCAGGAACTGATGACGGTGTCATCCAGGTGAGTGATGATGGCGGAAAAACCTGGACTAAAACGACTAACTTTCCAGGCGTTCCGGAATATACTTATGTAAGCGATATTTTCCCATCCCGTTTCGATGAAAACGTGGTCTTTGCATCTTTCAATAATATTAAAAGTGACGATTTTAAACCTTACCTGTTAAAAAGTTCCGACAAGGGAAAAACATGGGTTTCCATCGTATCCGATTTACCGGATGACGAAACAGTTCATTCCATCATTCAGGACCCGGTTACAAAAGACCTGTTATTCGTAGGAACTGAATTTAGTTTCTATTTTACAACAGATGGCGGCGGGCAGTGGGTCAAGTTGACTTCAGGATTGCCTGACATTGCCGTCAGAGATATTGCCATCCAGGAAAGAGAAAACGATTTGGTGATCGCCACTTTCGGAAGGGGTTTTTACATTTTAGATGATTATATGCCACTGCGTGAAATAAGTACTGAAAGATTAGAAAACGAGGAAGCGATTCTATTCCCGGTTAAAGATGCACTCATGTACATCCAGCAGGGCAGCAGGTATGGCACAGGTTCAGCTATTTATGAAGCCGAGAACCCGGAATTTGGGGCCACATTCACCTACTATTTAAAAGATGTGCCCAAAAACCTGAAATCAGAACGATTGGAGAAAGAGAAAGAATTATTTAAAGAAGTACAACCCATCCCGCAGCCCACCAAAGAACAACTGGATGCTGAAGAAAAAGAGATCGATCCATACCTCGTATTTACTATCAAGGATAAAAACGGAAATATCGCCCGTCAGCTTTATAAAAAAGCATCTAAAGGCATCCAGCGTGCTAACTGGGATTTGAGGTATAAAAACCCATCCTATATTGAAATGAAAGATGAAAAATTCGACCCAATGAAGGATGGCGGAAGTGGTATGATGGCATTGCCCGGCACTTATACCGTTGAAATGAGTATGATCCATAAAGGTACAGAAACGGAACTGGCCGGACCTGTGACATTTGAAGCGAAGGTTTTGGAGAACACGACACTGCCTGCTGAAAATAAGGAGGCATTCGTGGCCTTTTACGGCGATGTGGCTGACTTGTGGCGGGTTATGAATGATGTGGAGAAATACCGCAAAGACCTAGCAACTAAAACAGCCTATATCAGGCAAGCACTCCAGCAATCTCATGGCGCTACCATGGAAATGAAAAATGAAGCAGCCCAGATTAAAGATGAGCTGGACGACATCACATTCCTGTTTGAAGGTACACCGGCGAAGGCCAGTTGGGAAGAGGTACCTCCTGAGCAAATGCCATTGGAAAACCGACTGGGAGCCATTTTATGGGCATCATGGCAATCCACTTCAGCACCAACAGCTACCCAGAAAATGAATTATGAAATTTTGATGGAAGCTATGCCTCCGATCATTGAACAACTGGAAGATATCAGCAGCAAGCTGGATCAACTGGACGATGAACTGGATATGCTGAAAGCACCCTACACACCGGGAAGAACACCAAAGTTTTAAACCATTCCAACCCGCCGGGGAGCTTCATTCCTTGCGGGTTTTAAATTCTTTTTATGCGCCGATTCGACAAACTTATTACAGATAGCCAAATCATTGAGAAAATCCTAAACGAATCATCCATATGCCGGATCGGTTTTTCTGTTGATGGCGAAGCACATATTATACCTGTCAATTTTGGATACCGAGATAATAAACTTTTCATCCATTCGGCAACCGATGGTCGTAAAATTGATTTTATCATGCAGAACAACCGGGTTTGTTTTGAAATGGAGCTTGATCATGAAATTATAACAGGTAAAGCGGCCTGCGACTGGACAACCAAATACCGTTCAATCATTGGTTATGGTTATATTTCAATAATTGATGATTCATCTCAGAAAAAAGCGGGTCTGGATATCATTATGTCGAAATATGGCGGACCTAATACGAATACTTATTCTGAAAAAATTCTAAAAAAAATGGTATTGCTTGTTATTGAAATCGATACCCTAAGCGGGAAACAATCGGGTGAATGGGAAGATTAACATTCTGGATATCCGATAATTACTATAATAATTAAGGTTATAATTAGTTTGTACTGCTTATTTTGTAATTTCGACTGATTTTTAAAAAACGGAATATTGGATTTTAAAGCATTTTCATTCGACGAGAAACTGGAAGAAGGTATTGACGCCATTGGCTTTGAAAAAGCCACGCCCGTTCAGGAGCAGGTAATTCCACTAATTATGCAGGGCGAGGATGTGATAGCTTCGGCTCAAACAGGAACGGGTAAAACGGCTGCATTTCTTTTACCTATCATACATAAGATCATTACCGGTGAACAAGACCACACGCAGGTAAAAGCACTTATTATCGTTCCTACCCGCGAGCTTGCCGTGCAGATTGATCAGCAGATGGAAGGATTCTCCTATTTCACTCCTGTAAGCTCCATCGCTGTTTACGGAGGCACTGATGGTACTTCATACAACCAGGAAAAAAAAGCATTGTCAGATGGCGCAGATGTAATTATTGGTACTCCTGGCAGGCTGATCTCTCATTTTAATATGGGCTATGTTAAGGTTTCCGCATTGAAATACCTCATCCTCGATGAAGCCGACCGCATGCTGGATATGGGTTTTTATGATGATATCATGAAACTTATTTCCTATTTGCCTAAAAAAAGACAAACCCTGATGTTTTCGGCTACTATGCCTCAAAAGATCAGAACCCTTGCCAAAACTGTACTTTCGAATCCCAAAGAAATCAGCATTGCCATGTCAAAACCGGCAGAAAAAATCCTGCAGATTGCCTACGTGGTGTATTCAAAACAGAAAATTCCTTTGGTTTCTTTCCTGCTGCAAACCAAAAAACTCAGAAGCGTACTTATTTTCTGCTCGACCAAATTAAGCACCAAACAACTGAGCATCACCTTGAAGAAAAAAGGCATCAACGTAGCCGATATCCACTCGGATCTCAAACAGGAGGAAAGGGAAAATGCACTGCGGAGCTTTAAAGCAAGGCGGATCAATGTGCTGGTTGCTACTGATATCTTGTCGCGTGGTATTGACATTGAGGATATCGACCTGGTGATCAACTTTGATGTGCCCAATGACGGAGAAGATTATATCCACCGCATCGGTCGCACCGCCCGTGCCGAAGCTGATGGTGTGGCCATCACCCTGATTGATGAAGACTCGCAGGGTAAATTTCTTGAAATCGAAGAGTTACTAGGCGAAACTTTACATAAATCACAAGTACCCAAAGAACTAGGCGAAACACCGGAGTACAAGCCTAGGAAAAGAAAACCTTTTGTAAAGCGCAGGTGGGCTAAGAAGAAGAAATGATGCCTTTCTAAATAGAACTACTTTGAATTATCCCTGCAATTGGGAATTTTCAAAAAGTAAAATATTGTAAGCCAAGTTTCGTTTTTCCTGAAACGGATAATTCATGTTGATTCAAAGAAAAATATTTTCCACAATAATCATTTTACTTTTCAGTATAAGTACATTCAGCCAGATCACCAGAAACCTGAATACGGCAGCTCACTGTAATTACTTATCGGCAGATGAAAAACAGATGATCTTTGAGATCAACCTGGTGCGCAGCCAACCACAGACTTATTTAAACCTGATAAAACCCTACCTGAAGAAAGCAGAAGCAGAATTGGAAATTTATGGTCCGGGCGAAGTACGATATTCCATTGAAACTACTTATAAGCAACAAAACGGGAAACTAT
>PKSW01000234.1 GCA_002869465.1 Marinilabiliales bacterium | reverse complement strand
TCATGAATAGGCTTGCCGGCAATATAATTGAGTTTATCCAGATTTTTTGCGTCAGAAGGCACCATTAATTGATGATCCGGTTTTTCAACGGAAATAACCGTTTCAAAAATATTTCTCAGTCCTTCCTGAATGTATTGACCCATCGAATGCAAATCCGTTGTAAAACCAACGCCTGCCGGGAAAATGCCTTTATTCTCCTTGCCTTCACTTTCGCCATATAGCTGCTTCCACCACTCGGTAAAATAGTATAAACGGGGCTCATAATTCACCATGATCTCGATAGTTTTCCCCGATTTATATAGTTCATTTCTAACCGCAGCATAAGCAGAAACCGGATTTTTAGCAATAGAATAATCCGACTCAATTGCCGATTTCATCTGCTTGGCACCTTTTAGCAATGTCCTGATTTTAAAACCTGCAACGGCAATAGGTAACAATCCCACAGGAGTCAATACGGAATACCTGCCTCCAACGTCGTCGGGTACAATAAATATTTCGTAGCCTTCTTCATCTGCCAATTGTTTGAGGGCGCCTTTTTCTTTATCCGTGATCGCAACAATTCGTTTCCTGGCTTCAGCAACACCATACTTCTGTTCGATATGATTTTTTAAAATCCTGAAAGCAACAGCAGGCTCGGTAGTTGTCCCTGATTTGGAGATTACAGTAATCGAATAATCTTTCTGGTCGAGTATCTCCAGCAGATCATACATATAATCTTCGCTGATGTTTTGTCCGGCATAGATAATTACGGGATTATTTCCGTCTTGCTTCAGTTGCGAAAAATGGTGGTTCAATGCATCAATGATGGCGCGTGCCCCCAGATATGAACCGCCAATACCGATCACTACGAAGACTTCAGATTTTCGCCTTAATTCCATGGCGAGTTTTTCCAGTTTCTGGAACATTTCCTCAGTTGTATTGTCAGGTAAATCAATCCATCCAAGGAAATCGTTTCCCTTTCCTGTTTTATGGAACAATGCCTCGAAATGTTCATTGATTTGAGGCTGGTAAGCTTTTATACTGGCTTCTGAAACATAGCTTAATGAATTTTTATAATAAAATTTTAATTGGGTCATATGCTATTATTTAATGGGTGGTGAAATTACAAAATAAAAAAATGTTTCGTAAAAAGGAAAGGTTCATTTATATAGTTTGATTAAAACGCTGAAAACACCTATCTTTATAGGGATCAAATTTAAGCGCATGGCACAGAAAGAAATCAAACTATTGCAGCAGCAAATCGACAAATTATACGAAAAAGATTTTGAGCTACAACCATGGAAAAATTATACCATCATCTTACTTGAAAGGATTTTCGGACCTGAAAATGAGAAAATAAAAATGATCAGGAAGGTGGAATTTGAATTCAGTTCATGGTCACTAAGAGATGCTTCAGGTAACGAATCATATGAAGAGGGAAGCAAAAAGTTAGCCCGTGAGATTTTGCAGGCAGCCATCGATGAATTAAAAGCGTTTGGCATTCCCGATCTGTCAAAAAATGTCCATTCTGACCAGGCCATTTCAGATATTTTAAGTTGTTTACTGGACGAACTTAAAGGTTCGCAGGTAAAAGAATTGAAAGCGATTCTGACTTCCAGGGAAAACCTGGATGAAAAGAAAAGAAAGATCAAAGACATATTACAAAACCTCGGCGAATATGGCGTTTATGACGTCATTACAAATATGTTGACCAAGCCGGAGGCCCAAACTATAATTCTGAAAATGTAAAACGCATTACGGATCATTTATCTTTTCAATTGATTATAAAGTTGGTTTTTCTGCATTAAAACAATTGTATGCAGATATTTAGACCATTCCTGATTCATCAAGTGCAGCAATTTTCTTAGATTTGCACCCACTTTTTCAAGTAACCATTCATTAAGGCATTTATATAGAATGAAATACAAAGAATACAAACAGTTGAATTTGACAAAAATTGCCAACGAAGTCAGGGCATTTTGGGAAGAGAATGACATTTTCAAAAAGAGCCTTGATATTCGTAAAGGAAATCAGCCATTTGTATTTTACGAGGGGCCACCGTCAGCAAATGGTGTACCTGGCATCCATCATGTGATGGCCCGAACCATTAAAGATCTGTTTTGCCGTTATCAAACATTAAAGGGTAAGTATGTTGAACGCAAAGCCGGTTGGGATACACACGGTTTGCCCGTTGAGATCAGCGTTGAAAGAACCCTCGGAATCACCAAAGAAGATATCGGTAAAAAAATAAGCGTTGAAGAATATAACAATGCCTGCCGAAAGGAAGTACTGAAGTACAAGGATCAATGGGATGACCTGACTGAAAAAATCGGTTACTGGGTCGACCTGGAACATCCATATATTACCTTCGACAATAAATATATTGAGACTGTTTGGTATTTGCTGCAACAATTGTATGAAAAAGGATTACTGTATAAAGGTTATACCATTCAGCCCTATTCGCCTGCTGCCGGAACCGGATTAAGTACACATGAGTTGAACCAGCCGGGTTGCTACCGTGATGTTTCGGATACTACTGTGGTGGCGCAGTTTAAAATCATCAAGGAAAAAGCAGCCGAGCCATTATTTAAAAATGTGGATGGTGACCTGTTTATGCTGGCCTGGACCACAACACCATGGACGCTTCCCTCGAATACAGCCCTAGCGGTTGGAGATAAGATCGACTACGTAAAAGTGAAAACCTTTAACCCGTACACAGGTGATCCAATCACGGTGATGCTGGCAAAAGAAAGATTGAATGCTTATTTCCCAGAAAAAGACAAGGATCTGAGTTTTAAAGATTATAAACCTGGAGACAAACACATCCCATTTAAAATCATTGGCGAACACAAAGGATTTGAACTGACCGGCACTAGCTTTGAACAACTGTTTCCCTGGATAAAACCAATTGGTAAGGCTTTTGAAGTCATACCAGGTGATTTTGTAACCACCGAAGATGGAACCGGAATTGTTCATATCGCCCCTACTTTTGGTGCTGATGACGACCGGGTTGCCAAAGCGATGGGTATTGCACCGCTCGTTTTAATTGATAAAATGGGAGAACGCCGCCCAATGGTGGATCTGAAAGGCCGGTTCTTCAATTTAGAAGAGTTGGATGAAGCATTTGTATCTGACTATGTGAATGTTGAGAATTACTCAGCTTATGCGGGCCGTTATGTGAAAAATGATTACGATGCGGATTATGAAGAAGGCGGACCGGTGCTTGACATTGATCTGGCTGTCGAACTTAAGAAACATAACAAAGCATTTCGCATTGAAAAACATGTGCATAATTATCCGCATTGCTGGAGAACTGACAAACCCATATTATATTATCCGCTTGACAGCTGGTTCATAAAAACGACTGCCCTGAAGGAAAGAATGATCGAATTGAATAAAACGATCAACTGGAAACCTATGGCCACTGGTGAAGGTAGGTTCGGTAACTGGCTCGAAAATCTTGTCGATTGGAATCTTTCACGTTCACGTTTCTGGGGTGTTCCGTTGCCCATCTGGACTAGCGAAGACAAAACAGAACAAATTGCGATTGGCTCTGCAGCAGAGCTGAAATCAGAAGTTGAAAAGGCCGTAGCTGCAGGCGTTATGGATCAAAATCCCATGGCTGATTTCAAACCCGACGACCTGAGCGTAGAGAATTATGAAACATTTGATTTTCACCGCCCTTACGTTGATAATATCGTGTTGATTTCGGAAAGCGGAAAAAAAATGTTCCGTGAACCCGGATTGATTGATGTTTGGTTTGATTCAGGCGCTATGCCATATGCACAGTTCCACTATCCTTTTGAGCATGTTGACGAGTTTGAACATACTTTCCCGGCTGATTTTATCGCCGAAGGTGTCGATCAAACAAGAGGTTGGTTTTTTACTTTACACGCTATTGCCACCATGTTGTTTGACTCCGTAGCTTTTAAAACAGTTGTTTCCAATGGACTTGTGCTTGATAAAGCCGGCAATAAGATGTCGAAACGCCTTGGTAATGCGGTTGATCCGTTTGAAACTATCGAAAAGTATGGCCCTGATGCCACACGATGGTATATGATCACCAACTCGCAACCCTGGGATAATCTGCGCTTTGATGCAGATGGAATTGATGAAGTACGCAGGAAATTTCTAGGAACTTTTTATAATACCTACGCTTTCTTTGCACTTTATGCTAACATTGACGGTTTTGCTTATAAAGAAGATGAAATTCCGGTTGAAGAAAGGACAGAACTCGACCGCTGGATTCTTTCCGAATTAAATTCGCTCATAAAAATTGTTGACGATGCTTATGATACATATGAACCGACAAAAGCGGGAAGAGCCATACAGTATTTTGTAAATGAGCACTTAAGCAATTGGTATGTGCGTTTATCCCGGCGCAGATTCTGGAAAGGTTCCTATACAAAAGATAAAATAGAGGCGTATCAAACCCTATATCGTTGTCTCGAAGTGATCGCGCAATTGGCATCACCCATTGCACCATTTTTTACTGAAAAAGTTTTTAAAGACTTAAATCAAGTTACAAATCGTTTTGATGTGCCTTCAATTCACCTGACGGATTTCCCAGTTGCAGATGATAAGCTGATCAACAAAAACCTGGAAGAGCGGATGGAGTTGGCACAGAAAATTTCGTCCATGGTATTGTCGTTACGAAAAAAAAACAATCTCAGGGTAAGACAACCTTTAAACAAAATCATGATCCCTGTTTTAAATAAGCATTTTAAGGATGTTGTCCAAGCCGTGGAAGCCTTAATTCTTTCGGAAGTAAACGTTAAAGAGATCGAATACATAACCGAAGATTCGAATGTGCTGGTGAAAAAGATCAAACCGAATTTTAAAAGCCTGGGGCCTAAATACGGCAAGTTAATGAAGCAAATCTCTGCTCAAATTCAGCAATTTGGCCAGGATGACATTAAAAAACTTGAAGAATCTGGCGAAATGAAATTCTTCATTGATGAAAATATGGTTATTATTAACCTGGAAGATGTTGAAATCGGCACAGAAGATATCCCGGGCTGGAGTGTTGCCACACAGGATCATCTGACTGTGGCCCTGGATATGACACTAACACCTGAACTAGAAAACGAGGGACTTGCCCGGGAATTGGTAAACCGGATTCAAAATTTAAGGAAAGATAAAGGTTTGGAGGTAACTGACAGAATTTCATTATCTGTTGAAAAAACGGATGCCACCCAAGATGCTTTCGAGGCTTTCAAAGATTATATTTGTTCTGAAACCCTGGCACAAATGGAACTTGTTGATAACATAGAAAATAATGGTTTTGAGGAAATTGAATTGATAGATGGTATCATCGTTAAGTTGATACTGAAGAAAAATGATGCATAAAAAGAGTTAAAACACGATACTAATATAAAAATCTGTTGTATATTTAAACAATCAATTATACATCCGTAATTTAAAATTAGAGGCTATGAATGAAAATAAAACTGAATCCAAGAAGACGAGATACACGGATGAAGAACTTGAAGAATTCAAGCAGATCATTCTTGATAAATTGGCTAAAGCAAGAGAAGACCTCAAATTATTAACCGAGGCATATACTAATAATAGTGAGAACGACACCAATGATACTTCACCGACATTTAAAGTGTTGGAAGAAGGACAACAGGTACTTTCAAAAGAAGAAAACAGCAGGCTGGCTGCTCGCCAAACCCGCTTTATCAGCAACCTGGAAAATGCCCTGGTG
Organism: Marinilabiliales bacterium; assembly: GCA_002869465.1. Classification (GTDB taxonomy): domain Bacteria; phylum Bacteroidota; class Bacteroidia; order Bacteroidales; family F082; genus UBA4459. Next base: position 1,742 of record PKSW01000234.1, on the reverse strand, counting down.
CGTATCGAAAATAAATCGTACGGTATTTGCCGCGTAACCGGAAAACTGATCGCAAAAGAGCGACTGAAAGCCGTTCCTCATGCTACCCTCAGCATTGATGCCAAACTGGCACAGTCGAATCCAGAGATCATGAACTAACCTTTTAAAGAAAGACTCATTGAAGAAATCGCTAATCGTCATCTTCCTGATCTTATTATTGGATCAGGCCCTTAAGATTTATATCAAACTTACCATGACCCTGGGAGAAGAAATTCCGATGATTGGTGATTGGTTTAAGCTGTATTTTACCGAGAATTACGGTATGGCCTTCGGGATGGAATTTGGTGGCGAGTGGGGTAAACTTTCGCTCAGCATTTTCCGTATCCTTGCCATTATGGCCATTGGAATCTACCTGTATATGCTTACGCGTAAAAAAAAGAAACACGCGGGACTCATCATCAGTATTTCGATGATATTGGCCGGTGCCATCGGCAACATCATCGACAGCGCTTTTTATGGGATGCTTTTTACGCAAAGCAGTTACCATACAGTAGCTGAATTTGCTGCTGCAGGGGAAGGATATGCAGGATTTCTGCATGGGCGCGTGGTTGATATGTTTTATTTTCCCATCATCAGCATTGCACAGGCCGACTTGCCAGCCTGGTTACCTGATTTTATCTTTGGTTATGACAACCGTTTTGTTTTTTTCCGGCCCATTTTCAACATCGCTGACTCCTCCATAACCATTGGAGTATTCTGGCTTATTTTGTTTGAGCGGAAGCATTTGTCGGTTTAAGAAAATTATTTATAAAAATTAAAAACCGCTGTACTACTAAAATACCGCGGTTTTTTTTAATTGTTGGTTATATGATTTTTACAAAGGAATATTCCCATGTTTTTTGGGTGGATTGCTGGCTGATTTGTTCTGTGTCATTTCCAGTGCCTGAACCAGTTTTTTCCTGGTGTTGTGCGGGAAGATGATCTCGTCAATATAACCTAATTCGGCTGCTTTATAAGGGCTTGCAAAATTCTCCCGGTATTCTTCTACCGCTTTTTGTCTTTCTTCATCCGAATTAATTTTATTCCGGTAGATGATGTTTACTGCTCCATCAGGACCCATGACAGCAATTTCAGCAGTTGGATAAGCAAAGTTATAATCGGCACCAATATGCTTGCTCGACATTACATCATAAGCACCTCCATATGCTTTACGGGTGATAATGGTAATCTTTGGAACTGTAGCCTCAGCAAAAGCATATAATAATTTGGCTCCATGTTTAATAATTCCGCCAAATTCCTGAGCTGTCCCGGGTAGAAATCCTGGTACATCTTCAAATGTGATCAGGGGAATGTTAAAAGCATCACAAAAACGGACAAAACGGGCCGCTTTTGTGGAGCTGTTTATGTCCAGCACTCCCGCCAACACTGCAGGCTGATTGGCAACAATACCAACTGGTTTGCCCGCAATACGGGCAAATCCTATAATAATATTCTTTGCGTAGTGCGGTTGCACTTCTAGAAAATGATTGTTGTCAATCACCGGCATGATGATATCCATCATGTCATAAGGTTTGTTCGGATCGGGAGGAATAACCTCATCAAGTTTGGGTTCTTCTCGGCAAAGATCATCTGTACACACCTTTACCGGTGGGTCTTCCATATTGTTTGATGGAAGAAAACTCATTAATTCCCGGATCATGATCATGGCCTGGTCATCATCTTCGGCAGTAAAGTGAGCCACACCGCTTTTCTGGTTATGCGTC
>PKSW01000415.1 GCA_002869465.1 Marinilabiliales bacterium | reverse complement strand
CGAAAACTGAAAATATTTTATGTTGTAACATATTGGATTGGGTTTTAATCGTTAATTACTATTCATAATTTATGGCTCTACAAAGATTGCTGTTTTAAGTCTATTGTTAATAAATAAACAATAGGAATAGGTAGTAAAAAAGAATGCTTTATATGGGTTTAAAATTTGATCTGAATCAGGTTTTAAATTGATTTAATTTGTATTTTTGTTGGGATTAGGAAAGAAATCAAATGGATACCAGGTTTATACAAGGAACAAGTTGTACGATTAGTTTGCATCATTGCAGGTGTTTTGAAACACTCAGTAAAAAAGAAATGGATTTTATTGATTCCAACTCTGTAGTGATTGATTATAAAAAGAACGAGATCATTTGCAAGCAGGGTAGTTTTGTTTCGCACGTAATGTATATGGAAAAGGGACTGGCAAAAGTATATTTGGATGACGGATCAAAATCACTGGTATTAAAAATTATTCCGCAAGGGAATTTGCTGGGACTTACATCCTTGTCGGAGGAGAATAATACCTTCCGGTATTCGGCAATGACCTATGTTGATTCGCGCGTTAAGTTGATTGATATTAATGCTTTCAGACAAATGGTGAAGCAAAATGCTGAATTTGCAAAAGAAGTGATCGATATATTAAGTGCCAACAGCATCCAGATCAACGGTCGTTTCTTCTGCCTAACACATAAACAAGCCTATGGCCGTTTGGCAGATATTTTGCTTTGTCTTTCGAGGCAGGTTTTTAAAAAAGCCGAATTTGACTTACCACTATCCAGAAAAGACCTGGCTGAATTGTCAGGCATGAGCTCTGAAACTGTGATCCGCATGATTAAAAAGTTCAATGAAGACGGGCTGATCCAAATGGATGGTAAAAAATTCAAAGTGATAGATTACGACCGTTTGATCAGTATCAGTGAAAAAGGGTAATCCATAACGTATTTTCATTACAAAATGTACCGAACATTCCTTTGAAGAATCCCTTCTCAGTCTGATGATTTATTGCAAGTCTCATCTTTGCAGGATCATTTTCTTAGTTTGCAAAAAGTCGCCAACTCTTAATTGATAATAATAAAGACCTGTGCTTAAACCGGATCCATCAAAGTTTACAACATGTTCGCCTGCTGGCATAAATTTATTTACCAGGGTAGCTATCTCCTGACCACTAATATTGAATACCTTTAGCACGGTTTGCCCGCTGACATCACTGCTCCAACTGACGTCGGTAATTCCTGTAAATGGATTAGGTATATTCTGCGAAAGTTTAATTTTCTGATTTTCATCAATTGTTGCCTGTTCATCAATCGAAATGACTTTTTCGAAATGCGGTTTGATGCCCCATGCATTCAGGGTTCCTTCGTGGCCGTTTTCGCTGTCGTAGATAGTTAAGGTCCATTCGCCATTTGGGTTCATGCCATTGAATGTAGACAGTGCTTGATAGGGTTTGTGATCACCTGTAAAAGGAGCTGTACCATCCGTAATCATATTTTCGGCATCATCGGTCAGTTTGGTCCATAGGAAATTCTCGCCCTGGTCGATTACGTGATAAACGAGCGTTTCAGTAACATCATTATGTGTAAGGGATATTTCCAGGTCACTCACCCGGGTATGCAAAATAGTGTCAATAAATAGTTCAACACCAATGAGATAATATTCTTCTCGCAATAGGTCTTCAATGTTCACAATGATGTCGCTTTGAATTTGTTCTTCATCATTAATGGGGAGACCTAAACCATTGACTCCAAAGGTTCCATAGGGATGGGAAAAGCCCCCATTTGCTGTATGAAGAATGGTTCCTCCCTCTCCGGAAACCCATCCATTACTGGGATCTGTAAAATGGACAGAGTTCAAAATATTGATGTCTACGCCACTTTGTTGACTGAACCAATGGTGTCCCCCATCAACTGACCGAATAATGGTTCCCTGATTACCCACAGCCCATCCATTATTAGGATCAATAAAAAACACTGAATTTAATAATTCATTTGTGCCGCTTTCTACTTCCTGCCAGGAAATACCTTCATCTTCAGTTAACATGATGCTTCCATATATACCGCTAACCCAACCTCTCATTTCATCAAGAAAAAAGACTGATGCAAAACGATATCCATTGGCCGCATTGGTAATGACTCTCTCCCAGTTTTCTCCTCCATCTGTGGTCTGTATAATCGTTGAATCAAGCCCAACAGCCCAACCCTTATTCTCGTTAATAAAAAACACATCATATAGTGGATTAGAAGTTGGATTGGTTTGCTCGGTCCATGTATTTCCGCCGTTAGTAGTGTGTATAATCTCACCCCAATTGGAACTGCTGACCACCCAACCATTATTTTCATCTATAAAACATACCGATTCAAGTCTTCCGTCTAAAGGGCTGTCTTGTGTTCCCCAATTGAGCCCGCCATTAGCAGTGTGTCTAATGATACCATCCCTCCCTACAACCCATCCAGAATTTTGATCCACAAAATCCACATCTGACAAATCGTTCGTAAGACTTAATTGTTCTTCCCAGTTTTCTCCACCATCTGCAGTATGCAATATCACACCTGCTGAATAGAAAGGATAAAAATCGGTTTTGCCACCAACTGCCCATCCCATATCCTCATTCACAAATTCAAGAGACCTAATGTCAAGCATGGTTCGCTCGTTCATTATCTCAAATTCGGCGCCTATCTCATCTTCTTTTCGTATGACAATTCCATATTGTCCAACCACATAGATTCCATTGGAAATGGTTACATCATTTAATTCACAAAAGGTAATGGAATCCATCTGAGTCCATGTCTCCCCATGATTTAAGGATTCAAGAATTTTTCCTTTATTACCTACTGCATAGGATGTACCATATATTCCTTTGTTGACCACATTATTAAGATTGTGGGACTCACCCAATTGAGTTTCCATTATCCATGTGTTGCCTTCATCATAAGAACCGACAATAAATCCTGCACGACCACATGCCCTATAATCTCCATATTGCACCACGTCAATGGAATATAGGTCACGTGATGTTGGAGTTGCATGGGAAGTCCATGTTTCGCCAGCATCAGTAGTATTGATTATAAGTCCATCCTCGCCAGTTATCCATATTTCTTCACAGTCTATTTGATCAATATCTAAAAAGCGCATATTAAAAATAGAATTAACTTTGAACCAAGTTTCTCCATCATCGTAAGTATGAAGAATGGTTTCATTCCCACATATCCAAACACATTCTCCTTCGATTGATGAAACGGAATAAAGCGATTCTGTTGTTCCGCTGGTTTGTTTTGTCCAATTTTCCCCACTATTATGAGTATGATAAATGGTGCCATTATTTCCCACTATCCAACCTTTGCCAGTTATAAGTTCAATATATATACAATTCAGAGTTTCGGTTGTCCCAATCTCAACTTTCTCCCAATCGTGACCACTATTTGTGGTATGAATAACTGTTCCTAAGGAGCCGACTGCCCAACCCACTGAGCCATTCATGTCGATAGAATTTAATTCATTTCCTTGAAGGTAAGGGTTTTGCCAGTGCCAGCCAGATTGAGCATAAATGACATAACTAACAATAGAAATGAGCGTTAAGCAGATTAATTTTTTCATGGTTTTAGGTTATTTAGTTAGTACTGAGTATGCAATTGTTTGTTGCTCATTATTGCGATAGCAATATACGAAATCTTGCGGAGAATGTCAATAGGGAAGGCAATTTGCATGGCGCAGAATGCATGGAATTTAAATTTAGTTAATTGTCCATGCGTTCTACCCCTGTTTATCGCTATTTTATGAACAGTTTTTTAGTAATTGAATATTTATTGCTACTTATTCTGCAGAAATATAAACCACTATGCAAACCGCTTATATCCAATTCAATGGTTTCTGTGCCTGATATGAAGTGTTTTTCAAGGAATTGTCTGCCATTCAAATCGTAAATGCCAACAAACGATGATTGTTGATTGAAAAATGAGGATTGTAAGGTAACGATTGAAGTTGCCGGGTTGGGATGCAAGCGAAGCTGCATATTGTCATTTTCCTGAATCCCGGTGGGAGATAATGATGCTATATAAAAATGAAAGGAAACAAACGAACCATCCTGCAGGTTCTCGTAATCAATGATCAAAGATTTCAATGGGATATTGGGCATAAAGAAGGCTGCTGCGGCTTCACTCTCATCTAGTCCACCAATAACCAGATTGTTATAGACCAAATAGTCTTCAGGTGTGTTATAACCAAGCAGTGCAGCATGCGTTGGGTCCCATTTGGGAATATTTATGCCGTCGGTGATAACATCGGTATCAAAAAGTTCGATGAGCCAATTATCAATGTCTTCAATATCAACTTCATTGTCATTTTCATCAATGGCTGAGATCAGGCAATTTTCAACATCAATATCCACTACACAAAATCCCCAGCCTTCAGCAGGTGCTGTCTGATCGAAATTGATAGTGAGTTTGGATTTCGATAGAATCGGATTACCAATTGAACCCGGGCCATTCGGGTAGATTTGCGTACGAAGATTCTCTGCGTTATCTGCCTGGCCGAAGGTGTTTTCAAATGCATTGCCATCATCAAATACTTCATCATCAAGTAATTGAACCGAACCATTTATTGTTCCTGTAGCAGTCCATGTGAAATTGGGTAAAACCGCATTCGTAAAAGATCCGGTTCCCTGGTTTGTTCCGGTAATTTCGAAATCGGCGTATTCCTGTGCTTTCGCTGAAGCGCATAGAAAAAAGGTAAAAGCTAAAAGTAAAAGTAAATTTTTCATGATTTTTGGTTTTAAGGTTATTTAAAGTTTGCAATTGTTTGTAGCTCATTAGTACGAAGGCAATATACAAAATTTAAATCAGTTTGTCAATAAGAGTTATTGATAATGAGAGGGGTAGTGGGTGTGAAAATATTATTTTAAACAAAATTTAAAGAATCTAAGCCAGTAGTTTAGTCTTTAAATTCGTTGGCCTTATATCTTACAAGTTCATAAATACTGCCTTGTGGGTAGACAAGATTGTTAGCTTTATTTGTAAAAATGAGCATAGCCATATGGCTTTCAAAATACCACTCAGCACGGGTGCTGAAACCTGTTCCACCGCCGCTATGTCCAATACAGTCGCCCATGCAATGCCAGAATATATTCGAGACTCCAGAAGCTGGATTTTGGACAGTGAACATCTCCTCAATAGTGTTTCTATGGAGGATACGGTTGCCATTATATTCGCCATAATTGAGGATTGCCATCATGAAATGTGAAAAATCGTCAATATTACTTTTCAGGTTACCCGCCGGATAAAGCCTGTAATTGAATTGTTTGAAAGGTGTAGCTATTCCAATATAAGGTGTAGCCAGTAAACTCTCATCTAATTCGCTGAATCGATATGCTGTTTGGTGCATTTCCAATGGGTCGAGAATGAATTCCCTGCAGTAATCTCGAAAATCTTGTCCGCTGATCTGTTCTACTATTAAAGCTAACAAAGGTGTGGCGATGTTTGAATACAGTTCCTTTTCACCAGGGCGATAATTTTTCCAGACTGAAGATCTGTAGTATTCACCGCCCAGAAAAATATACTCGGGTAACCATTCGCTAATGTGCGGTGTTTTATCGTCGTCAAAGAATTCATAAAATGCAGGTATTCTATCTTCATCTTCGGGCCATGCGAGTCCGGAAGTATAATTCAGTAACATGGAGGTAGTGATCTTGTCATCTGGAAACTTTGGATTACGCACTTCAAATGGCAAGTATTGGTTGATGTCAGCTTCAAGATCAATACGTCCTTGTTCCCATAATTGCATGGTAGCCACGCCTATAAATAATTTGGATATGGACATCAGCGTGTATATTGTCTGGCTGTTTGCAGGAACCTCTTTTTTAATGTCAGCATATCCAAATGCCTCTTTCCAAACAATCTGATCTTCCTTTATGATACAGGCAACTACCGAAGGTATGCTTTCAGCTTCCATTTCTTTTACGATTTCAGCTTCTACCTGGATGGGTTCATCCGCTTGTTTATGGCAACTATTAAAGGAGATGAATACGAATATGCAGGTCAGATATGAAAGATATTTGCTCATGTTATTTTATGATTTGAAACCGGTAACCAATTAGCAATACAATACTGACGTTCCTGGCTCTTTCTTTATCAGGACCGTCATAGGAAGGAATATAACCGTCAATAGGATACATGATATTCATCAGGCTGTAATTGAAGCGGAGGTCGGCAATAAGTTGACCCTTTGGTATATCGAAGTCGAATGATAAACCACCAATAAGTCCGAAATCACCGTTCTTTACGTTTATTGGATTATCCTCAACACGATCACCATCAATTTCGGTAATTCGTTTCGCATTTAATTTGAGTGCTCCATAGGGTCCCACATAAAACCCGGGATGAAACTTCTTTTCTGGCCGCATGCTAAGGTTGATCAGCAGAGGAAGTTGCAAATAGTTTATGTAAAGCCGGTAAGTAATGTTATCATATAGAAAATCGATATTGTAGTTTAAACCTTGTCTGGTGTAGATAAGTTCCGGTTGAAAATAAAAGAGTTTGTTTAATTTGACAGCGCCAAATACACCAAACTGGTATGTGACAAGTGGATTTCGATGAGTCAGGTAATCAACTTCATAACCCAAATAAGGGGTTTGACCCTCGATAGCAAAAACTATATCAGATACGCCAACTCCACCTTTCATACCAATTTGAGAAAAGACGGTTATGTTCAAAAACAATAAAAATGGCAGTATAGTGATGAAATAAATCCGGTTTTTCATTTTTTAATTCTTTACACGGATATGTGGTTTCTTGATGAGTTAAGTAGTTGGTAACAAGAATTGTACCCTGTATATTAACTTTCACGAAATTAAATAGATGTGCTCAAATTGTTTAATGGTTGAAGACTTTACTTTTATAGAAGTGAACAGGCAATGTACGAATTCGTACATGCTTAATTAGACCTTGAGTATTGTATGATCAAATAAATTGCTGAAATCAATACAAAGCGCAAATATCAAATAGTTGATTAATCGATTCTTGGTCGCTGCTGAATTGACAATAAGTTTCTTTCCGGTGTTCAAAGTATTTACCTGTAATCCCCTCTAATTCTTCTGAAGTAGCTAACCAAACCGGCGTAGCAGCACCCTGCAAAGCCGATTCGTGTCCTCCATAGCCCAAATTACTTGCTAAAGTTGATCTTACATCTCCGGGGTGACAAGCATTTACGGTAATAGTATCATCCTTCAATCGGTTCGCAAAAGCAACTGTCAACATTCGATCAGCCTGTTTGCTTTGCCGGTAGGCTGTGTCGTTATCGTAATGCCTGCGATTAAATTCGAGATCATCCAGATCAAGATTACCAGCCCAGTACGAAGCCACATTCACAATTCGTGAAACGAATGCTTTTTTCAAATGAGGCAGAAAATATTGGATCATCCAGAAATAACCCAATACATTGGTGGCAAACTGCATTTCAATACCTTCGGGCGTTTCTTCCCTGTTCCTCGGTGT
>PKSW01000307.1 GCA_002869465.1 Marinilabiliales bacterium | reverse complement strand
TTTCTTTTGAATTAAGATTGCGGTCAAATAATTATTTGAGTCCTTGCTGATATACTTCCAAGGCTCTTTTCCGGGCCATTTTATGGTCAACCATTGGCGTAGGATAGCTGCTGCTGCCCAGTTCAGGTATCCACTTCTTAACGTATGCTAAGTCTTTATCAAATTTCTTCAACTGTTCCTCGGGGTTGAATATCCTGAAATAGGGAGCTGCATCGCAACCGGTTCCGGCCGCCCATTGCCAGTTGCCATTGTTGGAGGCAAGCTCAAAATCGAGGAGTTTGGAAGCAAAATATGCTTCGCCCCAGCGCCAGTCAATCAGCAGGTGTTTGCAAAGGAAGCCTGCTGTGATCATCCTGACACGATTATGCATGTAACCTGTTTCGTTGAGTTGTCGCATACCGGCATCCACAATGGGATAACCGGTTTGTCCGTCGCGCCATTTTTTGAATTCATCTTCATTGTTTCTCCATCGGATGCCATCGTATTTGGATTTAAAATTATGGTTCACCACCTCAGGGAAGTGAAAAAGGATTTGCATAAAGAATTCGCGCCAGATTAGTTCGCTCAGAAACACCTCATCTGACGGTTTAAGCCTTGAAATAACCTGGCGGGGGCTCACTGTTCCAAACCTTAAATGAGGACCCAGGTAGCTTGTATTGTTTCCAGATGGATAATCCCTTCCGGTGGCATATAAATCCAGCGCTGAAAGGTCATATTCTTTCACTTTGACGGATGACTTGGAGAACCCAATTTCAGCGCGAGTTGGAAAAGTGTAGTTTGAGGATTCAAAATTCTCAAAAGAAGGGTTTTTTTTAGGAGCAACTTCAGCCGAACTGAAAGATTCAAGCCATTTGTTCTTGTAAGGTGTAAAAACGGTGTAGGGTTTTCCGTCAGCTTTCACTACTTCATTTTCTTCAAAAATTACCTGGTCTTTATATCCATGTAATTCAATATCATGTTTTTGAAGTAAATCTTTTACTTTATAATCCCTTTCTATTGCATAAGGCTCATAATCTTTATTTATAAACACTTTTGAGATGTCATCACGGGCAATCAGTTCTTCCCATATTTTCACAGGATCACCCTGCAGGCATAATAATGAACAGCCGCTTTTTAATAATTCTTTATGAAGATTATAAAGTGTGTCATAAATAAAATTAAACCTGGGGTCATCCGATGCTAATTCCTGTAAAATTTGTTGATCAAAAATAAATATAGCTTGTACTGGGAAACCAGATTGTAAGGCTTCAAATAAGGCCGTATTGTCATCAAGACGCAGATCGCGTCTGAACCAAAAAATGCATCTTTTCATCTATATAGTTAATTTTTTGATCAACCCATTAAAAATCACTCCATGAAAGGGGTGAACAGCATACCAATACAGCCTGCCTGAAAGTCCTTTAGGACGGAATGTTGCCGTTTGCCATAAAGTGTTATCTGTCATTTTGAACTCAAGCCAGGCCTCGCCCGGTAATTTCATTTCGGCAAAAAGCAATAGACGACCTTCCTTTTTATCGGCATACAAAACTCTCCAGAAATCAACTGCATCACCAACAAATAATTCAGTTTCGTGCGATCTACCTCGTCTTAAACCAACACCTCCAAATAATTGATCAATAAAACCACGTATATTCCAAAGCCAGTTGGCATAATACCAACCGCTCAACCCACCGATTCGCCAGATGCGATCCAAAGTGGTATCGCGATTGGAAATGGGCTTACTTCTTTTATCAATAAAACAACCATATGTTGGAACATTCAGAAAGTCTGACAGATTCAGATTGAGTGTGCCACTAATTAGTGAATCTTTCCAACTGGAAATCACTTGGTGACCTTCAATTTTCAACAGTGTCTTTATCAATGCTTCTTCATATCCAATCGGATGGATGTTTAAAATTTCATCCAGATCATTATTGCGACAGATAACTTCCACTTTCATACTACTTACCAATGCTGTTGCGAGTTTGTAAGAAGTGGAAGTTACAAAATACAACCAATAGGAAGATAATTTTGGTGTCATGACTGGAACGATAAAAATCCTTCTTTTCAGCCCTCTGACTTTTGCAAAACCCAGAAGCATTTCTTTATAAGATATAATATCAGGTCCGCCAATATCAAAGCTTTTTCCGTAAGTTACCTTATTAAAAAGTGTGGCTGATAAAAATCGAATCACATCCCTGACAGCTATAGGCTGGCACTTGGTTTTGAGCCATTTTGGTGTCACCATAACGGGGAGTTTCTCTACCAGGTCACGTATGATCTCGAAAGAAGCGCTGCCGGAACCGATGATGATCCCTGCCCTCAGTGTTGTAAAATGATAGTCTCCTTTTGACAGTTCATCTTCTACGGCTTTGCGAGATGACAGGTGCTTTGAAAGAGTTTCTTCATTGATAATGCCACTTAGGTATATTACATGTCTTGCTTTGGTATGGCTGATGATATGCCTGAAATTTTCAGCTGAGAGCAATTCCAGTTTTTCATACTCAGATGAAGTGGACATGGAGTGCATCAGGTAGTATGCAGCATCTATATCCAGAGTTATTTTTTTTAGGGAATTTTTATCAAGAAAATCAACTTCAATGATTTCAATGCTTTTTAGCAATGATGCAGGAGGGTTAAACCGGTTTTTATCCCTCACACAGCAAATTACCTGATGCCCGTTTTTTACAAGTTCAGGTAATAATCTTTTGCCAATATATCCTGTGGCACCTGTTAGAAGTATTTTCATTTATTTGACACTTTCCATAAAATTCATAAATATTCTTTTCATTTACTCAATAAATCGGCTTTTATATTCTGGCAGAGGAACCATGCAACTATCCATTTTGCCAAAAATACGGTAACGTGATCTGGCGATAAGGTCATATATAAAATCTCTGACAGGTCGGGGAATGATAATGAATAAATAGCCTGCTTTCCATGGCCATCCTAATGTTTTAAGCACTTCTAAAACAGCTTTTGATTTAATACAAGCTACACCTTCTTTGAAGTAAACAAAAGTATCTGCTGTATTGTTCAGCAAACCGTGCTTTTTTAATAGTTGTTGGATTATGGGACTTTGCAAAGGAGCAAACTTGAATACTGCTTTTCGATCATTTCTAATAATGAATTTGACGCTACCACTGCATAAATTACAAACGCCATCGAACAATATGATATTTGGATGAACACTTTTCAAAATTTCTATTTATGACTTTTGAGGATTTAAAAACAAGATTAGTTAAAAAAGTAAAATGGTACTTGTCGTCAATAAAAGTATCTATGGTTATTCGTTCAGTTATGCAATAAATTATAATTTATGTAATATAATCCTCATCATTCTATGGAACAGATTCAAATAAAACTTTGGGTGGTTGCCAGGTTATGGTATCCCCATAAATACCGCGGCTAGTGCTGCTTACTTCCATCCATATCGGACTCACTTTTATTAATAGGTAGTCTTCTGTTTTATCCTTATAAAAGGCTTCCCACGCGTCCTTCCATCTCTTTTCCTTTTCAAATGGATCATTAATTAATTGAGCCGTTCCGTGAATCATCACATAGCCTGAAGCATCGCCATCCAAATAATACAAAGTTACCCGGGGGTCATTTTCAATTTGATTCACTTTCCTGCTTTTTGAGTTGGTGCCAAACCAGACAGTAAAATCACCTTCTGGGGCAAATGGATCCATGGCCCTCACCCTGGGGCGACCTTCTTCATCCAAAGTGATTAAGGCGCAAGTGCCAGCAGCCGACATAATTTCTCGCGCTGCATTTGTTAATTTCATATTTGATGAGTCATTGAATTCTATTTGCTGACCCATGCCTGTAAAAGTTGAAAATTGGAAAATCAGGGCTATTAAAAAAATGTATTTATGTAAAGATTTCATATTACTTTCTATTAGGGTTTTAAAAGTAATGATATTTAGATTAATTGTTATATCTTCAGTAAACATAATCATTAACGGGAAGATATTCCGAATGTGCTCTAATTTTATGTTTCGGATTGATTACCTTAAGTAACAATAATCTCTCACGACTATTGTCGATTTAGTGCAATTATGCCATATGTTTAACCACTTAAAGTGAAACAAAGTGATAGTGGAAACAAATAGTTTCATGCTTTTTTTAAGACAGATCGTTTCTGGAAAATATTTAACGTTAAAGTAATTGTAAATGTGTATATTACAGTCAAAATAAATATTTTATTTATTATAGACGAAATCATACAGTGATTTCGTTTTTAGCGATATTTGCGCACTTTTTAAATTATCTGCATGAAAAGTAAAACTTTTGCTCTAATTGCTTTTTTCTTTTGCTTTGGACTTACTGCCTGTGCTCAGAATAAGCAAAATAATCCGCAACCAAACTATGATCAACTGCCACTTGAAATTGATCATATTCAACCACTAAGGAGTCTTATAAACTTACCATTGGAAGAGAAACTTAAGACGGAATTATATAAAAATAAAAAATGGAAACGATTGATCGAACAGAAAAAAATGGCTGTAGGGCTTGTTGATCTGCGAGATCCACTTAATGTGAAATATGCCCGAGTGAATGGCAATGTGATGATGTATGCGGCCAGCTTGCCCAAAATTGCAATTTTACTTGCTGCCGAAGATGCATTTGAAAAAGGCGAATTGGAGGAAACAGATGAAATCAAACAGGATTTGCGTTTGATGATCAGTAAATCGGACAATGCGGCATCCACGCGTATGATTGACAGGTTAGGCTACGAAAAAATCGAGCAGGTATTGACGGATCCAAAATATGATTTATATGACGAAGATTTTGGTGGAGGCCTTTGGGTGGGTAAACGATATGCTAAAACAGGGGCACGCTATCCTGATCCAATAAAAGGCTTAAGCCATGGGGCAACGGTTTCGCAGGTTTGTAGGTATTATTATTTATTGGCGTACGGAAAATTAGTAAGTTTCGATCGTTCTAAAGTCATGCTCGACATGATGGTAAGCCCAGAATTGCATCATAAGTTTGTCAACTCTCTTGAAACAGTAGCTCCAAGAGCCAAATTATTCAGGAAATCAGGAACATGGCAAAATTTTCATACCGATTCAGTACTTGTATGGGGCCCGGAGGGTCACAGGTATATTCTGGTAGCCTTGATTGAAGATTCTGAAGGGGAGAAAATATGCAGGGAACTGGTGTATGAAGTTGAAAAGGTGTTCAACAATTAATCAAAACTTTGCTAATTCCCCGAGCCTGTTCTTTTCGTAATTTCGGAAAATAATTTGGGAGCCTTCTGATGGAAACCATCAAAAAATATTATGAGCATTTATTGAGGAACGTATTTGATATTCGCGAAGGGGAATATCGGAGAGCGGTATTGATGCAGTTGAATATATTCCTTCTCATTTCAACTTTACTTATCGTTAAACCTGCGGTAAATGGGCTGTTTCTTGCCAAATTGGGAGCTGAAAACCTGCCCAATGTTTTTGTGCTGGTGGCCATATGTGCAGGCCTTGTTTCTCTTTTATATTCGCGGGTTCTTTCACGAATGCCGCTCAATGTGATCATCAGCCGTACCCTAATTTGGTCGGTAATTGTGTTGATCGGTTTTGGTATCTTGCTTCGACTTAATTTCCTGGAAGGATGGGTGTTGTATTTGTTTTACATCTGGGTAGCCATTTTTGCAGTACTCTCAGCTTCCCAATTTTGGATTTTAGCCAATATTGTGTTTAATCCAAGAGAAGCTAAACGATTGTTTGGATTTATTGGTGCCGGAGCGATTGCCGGTGGTATATTCGGTGGATATCTGACTTCTATTATCGCTGAATCGCTTGGTAGTGAAAACTTACCCTTCATTGCGGCATTCCTGCTTATTTTTTGTATTCCAATTACACAAACCATATGGAAAAATGAAGTATTGCCAACTCAAACTAAATTCCAGAGGAAAAAAAGGATCAAGGGTTTTGATGCCAATCCGATTGCATTGATCAGAAAATCAAAACATCTTACTTATCTAGCTGTAATAATTGGTATTAGTGTGATAGTCGCTAAACTTGTCGATTACCAGTTCAGCGCTATCGCATCTTTTAAAATTCCCGATCCTGATGACCTGACCGCATTCTTTGGTTTCTGGTTTTCAACTTTTAACCTGATCTCCCTGGCCATTCAACTTTTCCTTACACGTCGTGTTGTAGGTGTTTTTGGTGTAGGAACCTCCTTATTTATTTTGCCCATAGGTATCATGGTAGGTGCATTCCTGGTCCTGATATTTCCCGAATTGTGGGCGGTCATTTTCCTGAAACTCATTGATGGTAGTCTTAAACAATCAGTTAATAAATCGGCAGTCGAATTAATGGCGTTGCCTATTCCACAAGAAATAAAAAATCAAACTAAAAGTTTTATTGATGTTTTTGTAGATAGTGCTGCAACAGGTATCAGCGGTCTCTTATTGATTTTTTTAGTTAATGGGCTTAATTTGTCAACTCGTTTTATTAGCCTGATGATACTGGCCTTTTTCTTCTTGTGGCTTTATTTTGCAAGGAAGATCAGACGCGAGTACATACAGTCGTTTAAATTGAAAGTAGAGCAAAATAAGAACCTGCAGGACAAAAAGGATTCTTTGGATTTGACAAATCAATCAGTTTTAAGTGGACTGATAAAAGTATTACAAAAAGGAACCGAAAGCCAGATCATTTTTATACTAAGGAAGATTAAGGAATTGCCTGATGAAAGGCTATTTAGTGAAGTACGTTCATTAATACATCATGAGTCGGCCACCATACGCTCAGAAGCTTTACAATGTTTGTATTTTTTTAAAAGTCAACGCATTGTTGATGAGGTGTTGCCAATGATAAATGATCCTGATCAGCAAGTTAAAATAGCTGCTTTTGAATATGTGATTGCACAGGCGCCGGAAAGCAGGGAGTTTTTGTTGAAAAAATATCTTCAGGATAAAAATTATAAAGTACGTGGTGCTGCCTTGATCAGCTTATCCATTGAGACCCGGGATAACACTGAATTGAAAGAAAAGTTTAATTTGGAAGAACTAATCAGCAAAAAGATTCATAGTCTTTCTGGCTTAAAAGATCCTGAAGAAATTAAATTTCGGAAAATAATTATTCTGAAAGCCGTGGGTAATTCAGGAATTGAAAGTTATTATCCATTTATAAGGGAATTGATACAGGATAAAGATCCTGAAATTGTTAAACAAGCCATCATGTCTGCAGCCACCACAATGAGTCCTGCGTTTATCGACATGATTTCGGAGTTTTTAAGCCATGAATTGTATAAAGATGGGGCGAAAGAAGCATTGCTGCATTACGGTCCTGCGATCGTTGAGCATTTTAAAGAAATTCTCAACGGCGATAGCTGGGACTTGGAATTGTTACAACAGATACCCTCTGTTATTGAAAAGGTAGGAACCCAGTCATCTGTTGAGTTATTATTTTCTATACTTGATCATAAAGAGATCAGCCTGAAAACAGAAGCGCTGCGATCATTAAATAATCTGAAAATTAATCATCCACAACTTAG